>CAZEYJ010000305.1:0-30891 GCA_964516795.1 uncultured bacterium | reverse complement strand
CTCAGCTCCTCGATACCCATGCTCATGCCGCATCCCAGGGACTCTGTAAAATTATCGAAAACCCAAAAGCAGTAAAAGACATCCACGCTGCAATCTTAGCTGCTATTGAACGCTGGCTTTAAAATTTGTCTGAAACGGGCTCGCCGGCGCGCTCATCGACAAAGGCCAGGTTCGGTATCCTGAAATCGATCACGCTCGCCTGTTCGCGGACGGAACCGCGATGGCTAGGATCGATATGGATCTTGCTCCTTTCAGTTTCAACGAGTTGCTCGCGAAGTTTCAGGAAGTTCCCCAGCTCGGCGGCAAAATGCTTTGTGCTCAAGCGAAGGATTTTGGGGAAAATGTAATGGACCTCCTCCCCTTTCTGAAACATTGAGATCGTATCTTCTACAATCACAACGATTTCACGGGTCCCATAACTCTCGGCAAAAGCATTTGAGACGTCGATCCGCTTCAAGGAGGTCAACTCTTGCACTTTAGGATCGTTGAACAGGTCGAGGAGCTTAAGTGCCAGCTCGATCCATTTTCCTTCCAGAGGACGGTTCCATGAAGCCACAGGCTTATCAAAGCCATCGACAGCCGTTCCAAATGGACCTAGCCCTAGATAAATTTCAGGAAGGTTTTTTGGAGAGAAAAAAGGGCGGAAGGGAAAAGGGTGCCCCGACTTATCTAATGCGACGTTCTCATAGTCGCTAAGCCAGGCCACAGGCTGGCGGATCGTGTAATCGACATAAACCGTTCCCGGTTTGATCAGCTTGACATGCGCCTGAGCAATCAACGGGCAGGCAAGGAGCCTCTTTTCTGCCTTGGCGGCATCAAATCGGGATGCCAAAGGAGGGCGGTCGGCGGAAAGGCCGAGCAATTGGGCCAAATACTCTGTTTTTAAAGCTTCTTTCTGCGGACCGGTCTGAATGAGCGTTTCAATGACGACGGCCTTCTTTTCAACAGAGAACCTTTCTCTTAAAAACCATTTGATCGCAAATTGAGCTCCCCCGGAAACCAGGAGAGCGGATCCCACGATCCAGGCCAGCGCATTCACAAGGGGGATCTGTGGGGATGGGCGCTTGAATAGTCTCATGGGCTTGATTGCAACAAGGAAATGATTTCAGAACAAAGCCTGGTGATATCTCCGGCTCCTAAGGAAACGAAGGTATCTCCCGGTCTCAACAGTGTGCTGATTTGCGCAGCGAGCTCCCTTCTAGGAGCATAATGGAGTTCGATCGAGACGCCTTCTTTAATTTTAGCATAAAGGGTATCTGTCGTAACCCCTTCGATCGGCTCCTCCCCTGCTGAATAGATATCCGTGAGGACGAGCAGATCGGCATGGTCAAAGGCCTTGCCGAACTCTGCCATGCAATCGCGGGTCCGCGTATAACGGTGGGGTTGGAAAGCGACGACGAGCCTCTGATTGCCGATCGCATGTTTTACAGCGCGTAAGGTAGCGTAAATCTCAGTGGGATGGTGGGCATAATCGTCATAAAAAGCAACTCCTGCAGCCTCCCCTTTTTTCTCCATCCGCCGGCTTACCCCTTTAAACTTAAGGAAAGCAGCCCTTAACTTAGGCTCGGGGATATTTAAACATAGGCCGAGGCCAAAGACGGCTGCGGCGTTGAGGACGTTATGGCCGCCAATCAAAGGGATTGTGATATCGCTGTAAACCTTTCCCTTAAAGCTGATATCGAAGACCATCTTCCACCCTTCTTGCCGAAAGCTGTCGATCCGCAAATCATTATGCTCGTCGAATCCGTAGCTCATCCCTTTAAAATGCATTGCGCGGAGCTTGGGATCATCTCCTCCCCAAAAAAAGTGATCGGGGGAGATTACCGAATCGGCAAACTGTTTAAATCCTTGGAACATCCCCTCTTCCGTCTTCCAATAATCGAGGTGATCGTTATCGATGTTCGTGATGATCGCTCCAAAAGGGCGGTATTTGAGAAAGGAACCATCGCTTTCATCCGCTTCTGCTACAAAGTAAGGGCCGGAGCCATGGCCGCCATTACTGCCGAAGCTGCACACGATGCCCCCGATCGCATAAGAAGGATTCAGCCCCGCTTCCACAAGGAGGTGGGCAAGCAGCGACGAGGTGGTCGTCTTCCCATGGGTCCCCGTGACAAGAAGGGGGGAATATCCTTCCATCACCTCTCTTAAAAGCTCAGAGCGGTGAAGAAAAGGAACTCCTTGGTTGCGGGCTTTTTTGACCTCAGGGTTTTCCTGATCGATCGCGGTGCTATAGATCACCACATCGGGATCTTGGACATTATCCTGGCTGTGGCCGATGCAAATATCGGCGCCTTCCGCACGGAGTTGGTCGATCAGAGGAGAAGAGGCCATGTCGCTGCCGGCAACATGATAGCCTCGCTGCACAAGGATCCTGGCAAGCGCGCTCATGCCGATCCCGCCGATCCCGATGAAATGGTACTTCTTCACCTCTGGCTGAGGGTCTCGCAAATCAGTTGACATAGTTCCTTCTTATCCTGACGGAGTTTATAAGCGCCGAGCGCCTTTTTCATATGGATCATTTTAGACTGGGATGGATCTAAAAAGCGATGGATTTCCAAGGCCAAAACCTCTTTTGTCAACCCTTTTTCCAAAAGGCAAACGCCTCCTTTGACCTCATTTTGAACAAAAAGGGCGTTTTTAGCTTGATGGTCGTCGGCAGCGTAAGGAAAAGGGATCAAAATGGAGGGGACCTCGAAAGCGATCAGCTCAGAAACGGTTGCCGCGCCGGCGCGGCAGACGGCGCAACTCGCTGCTTGATAAGCCGTTGACATCTCTGCTTCAAACGTTTTGACACAGGCCCGGATCTTCAAAGAAGCATAAGCCTGTTTGTACTGCTCGACTAAAGTCTCTCGGCCTGTGATATGGATGACCTGAAATTCTGCGTGTTGATCTCTTAAGATTTCGATACTTTTGACAACGAGTTCGTTCATGGCCAGAGCTCCTTGAGAGCCGCCGAAGATCAGGACCGCGGGATACAAAGGATCAAGGCCAAAATGGGCCCTTGCTATCTCGATAGAGACGTGCTTGGCAGCCTGCCGGACAGGCATTGCCACCTCGATCGCCTTTCCTTTGAGATGCTCGCGCGCCTTGGGAAAAACAACAGCCGTATACGCTGCGAAAGAAGCAAAGAGCCGGTTGACCTTTCCGGGAAAGGCATTCGATTCGAAAAGGGCGATCGGCGCCTTTTGCAAATGGGCGGCAAACAAAATAGGAAATGCGTGAAAGCTGCCAAATCCAACGACTAGGTCGGGAGACTCCTCTCGGAGCCGCCTGACGCTTTGTCTAATCCCTTTGGCAAGCAAAAGGAGCGATTTGACTAGGACCAACGGATTGCGGCGAAAGACGGTGGCGCTCGGAATGTCGACATAACAATGGCGCCCCCGATCAAAATACCGGTTCTCGTTCAAACCGGCTCCCATGAAAACGACATCGACGTCCGCTTTTTTAAGCTCATCGGCAAGGGCCTGGGCCGGAAAGAGGTGCCCCCCCGTCCCACCGGCTGCAATCACCACTTTTTTCCGTTTAGAGACTGTCCTCTCACCTGGTTTCTGTCCATTTTCCATCTTAACGCCTCATCGTCACGGGATTTGTCGATGCAGATAATTTTCCGACGTTCAAAATCATACAGACGGCCATCATGTTGGCAAGCAGGGAGGATCCTCCCTGGCTGAAAAAGGGAAGGTTGGTCCCTTTGCTCGGAAGAAGTCCTGAAACCACTCCCAAATTTAAAAAGGCCTGAAAACAGATCAAGAAGGTGAAAATAGCGGCAACGTAAAACCCCTCAAGGTCTTTTGCCCGGCTTGCAATATGAAAACCGCAAAATCCGATCACCATGTACAGGAAGATCAACCCGACCATTCCTGCAAAGCCACACTCCTCGGCAAAGATCGCTGCAATGTAATCGCTTCTTGCCTCAGGCAGATATTCGAGCTTTTGAAGGCTCTCCCCAATTCCTTTCCCCCAAAGCTGTCCCGACCCTGCCGCGATCTTGGCTTGGTGGGGCTGATGCCCTTTTCCCTTCAGGTCGTACTCGGGGTTCATATACACCTTGATCCGGTCTGAGACGTGGCTCATCTGAGAGGCGACGATCCCTCCCGCTGCGCATAAAATGAGCAAAGGAAGGGCCCAATAGACCCATTTTAGCCTTGTGATAAGGAACAAGACAACAAGTGTCGACATGATGATCGCCACTGTTCCATTGTCCGGCTCAATTAAGATCAAAGCCATCGGAACTGCAATCTTGGCCAGCGTGCGAAGAAAAGCCTTCAGGTCCAATGAACCTGAGGCCGATATGAGAACATGGATATAGAAAAGGGGGATCAAGAATTTAATAAACTCAGAGGGCTGAAAGGAGTTGCCCATCAAATTGATCCAGCGGCGGGCTCCATTGATCTGTTGCCCGACGCCGGGAAGGAGGACCAAGATCAGCAAAATGACCCCTCCGACCATGAGCGATCCGCTCATTTTGACCAAGTTCTGATAACCGATAAACCAAAGGCCGACGACACCGACGCCTCCGACTGCCGCATAAAGCAGTTGTTTGATCAATGCCTGATGGGTGCTCCTGTCCAAAAAGCGGTCGATGACCTCTGCCGAGGTGGTGTTGAAGATCATCACCAACCCGACAGCAAACAACAAGACAACAGAGAGCAACAACACCAAAGAGGACCGCTGCATCGACATCGACCCACCTCGTTAGTTAATGCGCAATTGGTCGCCTGGCTTTAACTTGCGGGCCTTCTCTTGATCGAGATTGTTAAGCTTGAGCAGGTCCTCGACCTTCATCTGGTTCTTGACTGCGATCGTCCACGGGTTGTCTCCATTTTTTACCGTATAGTATTTAGGAGATCCTTCAGCAACCAGAGCTTGCGCCGGCTTGCTGGCCGCAGCAGCAACAGAAGAAGCCTTTGAAGGAATTTTAAGGATTTGACCGATGCGCAAATTCACCGATTTAAGATGGTTGAGCTGCATGATCTCATGAACGCTGCTATGGTGATGGCGTGCAATTTTTTCAAGCACATCCCCTTTCTTCACTTTATACTCGATCACAGCTGCCGCAACATGTACCGGCTTTGCCTCTAATGGCGCTTGGGCGACGGCGGGCTGAGCTGAAACCTCGGGAAGAGCTATTGCCCTCAGGTCATCAGCAAAACTCGATTCCACTACAGCGGGTTTGGCCTCAACGGATGGGGCCAAGACAGGCTGTGCAGAGGAAACAAGCGGCTGCGCATACTGCTTTAATACTTGGTCCACTTCGTCGCCTGCGGATGCGAGGGTCTCTTTCTGAACAGCCTGTTCAAACACCGGCTCGACCGGCTCTGCCACGCTCACCCTATTTTCGGAATCCGAGCTATCCGATTTAAGGGCGCTTGCAAATAAAACAATGAGCAGCCCCGCATTCACTAAAACGGCTGCAATAATCGTATCTCGACGTGTCATAACTTCCTCCTCCTCTCCTTAATACTGAACACCTCTTTCTGAAACTCTTCTCCCCGATGGGCATAATCGCGGAACATATCAAAGCTCGAACACCCGGGAGAAAGAAGAACGGAATCTCCCTCCGCAGCGTCGGAGAACGATCTTTCCACAGCTGTCGTAAGAGAGTCAACAATTTCCATCTCAAAAAAAGGATTTAACTCCTGATAAATCTTTGGGGCAGCCTGCCCAATTGCGATAATCCGCTTGACCCGGTCTGCAAACGCCGCTTTCCACGGCAGATAGGAAGCCCCTTTGTCCACTCCGCCTGCAATTAAAATGACCGGCCCCTTCATCGCCTTGACGGCATGAACAACCGCATCGATATTGGTCCCCTTGCTGTCATCAAAAAAACGGACCCCTCCAATATCAGCGACAAACTCGATCCGATGGCGCGGTTTTTGAAACGTCTTCAACCCTTCGCAAAATTGCTCACGCGTCACCCCAAAACATCTGCAAAGGGCCCATGCCGCCATCGCATTCTCAATGTCATGCCCTCCCCTCTCTCTATACTCAAGCGGCAATATGCTTTCAATGCTTTCCCCAAAAGAACAATAAACCTGATAACCTGCCCCGAGGCAATGCGAGAACTCCCTCTTGACCTGCTCGCTGACAAAAAAATGCCCATCGCTTCCCGGTTTCATCAGCTGCTGAAGGCGGCATTTGGTTTGAGCATAAGCTTCCATCGAAGGATACCGGTCCAAATGGTCCGGGGTAATATTCAAGATCACTCCTGCATCAAAAGCGGCAGAACGCATTGTCTCCAATTGATAGGAGCTAAGCTCAACGACAAGAACTGCATCGGGATCGGGATTGAGCAAATATAAGGTCAAGGGATTGCCGACATTCCCAAGAGAGAGAGCCTTAACGCCCGCTGCATTGAAAATATGCTCGACCAAAAGGGTCACCGTCGTTTTCCCATTGGTCCCTGTGATCGCGACGGCCCGCTGCTTTAAATTTTGAAATGCCAGCTCCGCTTCGCCTATCACCTCAATCCTCCGGCCCAACGCCTCGCGGTAAACCGGATGGGAAGGAGGCACGCCCGGAGAGACGACGAGCAGCTCAACCGCTTCCCACTCAAGATCAGCAGGGCTAGAAACAACTTCCAACCCTTTTCCCGTTAGATCAGATAGCGACTCAAAACAGGTTGGACGGTCATCCAGCCCCATCACCCGATGACCTTTTTTCAGCAAGAACTCAGCAGCGGCCCTGCCGCTGATCCCCAAGCCCAACACTAGGATGCCCGGCATCATGTTTCCCTACTTGAGAAAATTACAAAACTATTGAAATTTTAAAGAGGCGATCCCGATGATTGCCAAAATCAAACTAATGATCCAAAAGCGCAAGACAACTTTCGTCTCGGGCCATCCTTTATACTCAAAATGGTGGTGCAGCGGCGCGCAGAGAAAAATCCTCTTCTTATTGCGCAGCTTATAACTGCCTACCTGCAAAATCACAGAGGCCGCTTCCGCAACAAAGATGCCTCCGATCAAGGCCAGCAGGACCTCTCTTCTTAAAAGCACGGCTGAGATCCCAACAACCCCGCCCAACGACAAAGAACCGGTGTCGCCCATAAATAGCTGGGCAGGATAGCCATTGTACCAGAGAAAACCAAGACAGGCTCCAACGAGGGCAAACAGATAGACCCCGATCTCTCCGCTCCCTTCAATGTAAAGGATGTTCAGATAGCGGGCGATCTCGAGATTATTGGAAAAAAAGGCCAATAATCCAAATGCCGCAGCCACCATCACCAAACACCCCGACGCCAACCCGTCAAGGCCATCGGTCAAATTGACCGCATTGGAAGATCCTGCCACGACAAAGATCGTAAAGAGGATACCGAAGATCACTCCTGCTCCCGAAAGGACCAGAACGGGATCTTTGCACAGCGGGACAAAATAGCGGCCCATGTACTGCGCAGAAGACAAGGTCGCCTTTGCCGCATCCCCCCTCGCTTCTGCTCCCTTGACATGCACCACTTGCTCCCTAGCAGCGGGCGGTTCGAACCACGAGCCGACATGGACGGCCTGTGAAACGGAAGGGCAATAGAGGTACACGGAGATCAATCCGGCAAGAAGGATCTGCAGAAAGAACTTTTTCTTAGCCCTCATCCCTTTGGAATTTTTATAACGAAGCTTCAAATAATCGTCCCACCCGCCTAAAAAACCGAGCCACACAGTGGTAACAAATAAAATCAATGTGAAGCTGCTCTTGAGGTCCATCCACAAGACCATCGATACGAGCATCGAAAACAAGATCAGAATACCGCCCATCGTCGGCGTATCTTTCTTCTTCTGGTGGAGTTCGGCGAGCAACGGGCAATCTTCGACGCGGATCGACTGCCCCGTCTTGAGCTCATACAGACGTTTGATGCATCGGGGACCTAAAAAAATCGTCAGAAGCAGCGAGGTCAAGGCTGCGAGCATCATCCGGGTCGATGAATACATGAAAACGGAAGGGACCTTAAATCCCAGACAAGAGGTCAAATACTGACAAATCAATACGATCATGGAATCTTTTAGAAAAAAGTAAAGATGCAGATATACCGAAACAAACTGAAGGATCGGGTTTAGGCTGCGTCGGCTTCCCTTGAATAGAGCCTTCTTGCCGAATTCCCGATCCTTCAGTTTGTTTCTGTATAAACCCAGATCACAACGCCTGGGCCACACACAAAATCACTGTATCACGCAGCCCAAAATTCCCAAACTAAAAAAATATAGACCTGCTACTCCTCCCCGAAAAAACCTCAAAAGAACCAGCCTCCCAAATCTCGATATACCCAAACAACCTGAACTATATTCCCAAGAGACTATTGACAAAACCTATACCGAACGTGCCTCAAAAATTGGATTTTCGGCTGCGCCAAAGCCAATTTTTGAAACACGTTCGGTATAAAACATGCTTTTTCTTAATCGGTCAAAAAATGCATGTACACATCATACTATCAAGCATTTTTTATAAATTAAAATTTTTTTATTTAATAAAACCATAACTACACAATTCTTTTAATTAAGACAATAATTTAAATGTTGAATCGATTTAATTTAAAAGATAAAATAAGCAACGATAAATCCACAAAAAAAAGAGTAATTATGTCATTTAATACACCAATAATTAGAAGACCTCCTTCCCTAGAGACTTTGGCAATCCAAGCCTATGTCCAGAATCCCTCTGCTGCGAATCCGGAAGGGGTCCCTATCCCATTGCATCTGACCGAGCTGATCTTCTCGCAATGGGAAAAACTAAAAAAAGAACTTCCTCCGGGCCCTTTAAGCATCCGCCTTAACATGCGTCTTATTGAAAATAAGCTCAATGTGACAGCGCCTTCCGATTCCTCTAAGAAGCAGGAGCCCAGCTTAACCGAAATGAGCAAAACACCGGAGCTGTTCCGCCAGCTCAACAAGGCCATCGGCAAAGAACTGCAACAAGCCCAGATCAACCTTCAAGATCAAGTCCTCGTCGCGCCTGAACAATTTGAACCTTTAGAAGCGATCCTTCGACAACAAGAAGAAGCTAAAGCTATTAAAGCAATGTGGAACCTTCTCATAACAGGAGAACTCCCTGCCCTGACAGACGTCCAAGAGATCCGGAATTGGCTCAACGACCCTATCAACACCGATCAGTTGAATCAGGTCCAACATCTCGACCTAAAAAAGAACAAGCTCAAAGTCTTGCCGGAAGAAATCGTCCGCTTTCAAGGGCTACAAATACTCTATTTAGACAAAAACACATTGCGATATCTTCCGAGATCATTGGGCTATCTGACTGATTTAACTATCCTCGACCTTAGCTATAACCAGCTCGATGAACTTCCTACTTCAATTGATAGACTAACGAGCCTTTCCGGATTTTATTGCAATGGAAACTATCTGGAATATCTTCCCGAATCCTTTGGCAACTTAATCTCTTTACAAGAACTAGAACTCGCTGACAATGAGCTAAAAAGCCTTCCCTCCTCACTCTGCGACCTAACTAATCTCCTATCGCTTGTCCTCAGAAACAACGCCATCGAAGAACTCCCCGAATCATTCGACAATCTATTAAATTTGGAACGCCTCGACTTAAGGCACAACTGTTTAAAACAGCTACCCGAAAATTTTGGCAATCTCATATCAGCTCAAATCATCAATCTTGGGCACAACCAATTAGAATACCTTCCCGACTCATTTAGCAACCTGTTCGCACTTGAAAAAGTTCTACTCAACCATAACCTTCTTTTGCAACTGCCGGCGTCCTTCGGCAACCTATCGATCACTACCCTCCTCCGCCTGGACCATAATAAGCTCAAGTTCCTTCCTCCACTATTTGGAAACCTCTCATCTTTCAGGATCCCTCCTATTAGGATCCTTCTTAACCATAATGAGCTTGAACAGCTCCCCTACTCTTTTGGCGAACTTAGCTTGGTAGAAGAAATCGACCTTGAGTCCAACCGCCTCCAGCAACTTCCCGAATCCTTTGGCAATCTGGAACATCTGCACACCCTTTACCTCGCAGATAACTTGTTACGACAGCTGCCTTTGTCCTTTGGCCAACTTTCCAATTTACAGACACTCGACCTCGGCCATAACCGGCTAGAAGCCCTTTCCCATGAGTTCAGCCAACTGACAAATCTTTCCGAACTCAACCTCCAGCATAACAAGCTGGAAAAACTCCCTTTAGCATTCGACCGCCTGAGCAGGTTAAAAAGACTGGATCTGACAAATAACCTCCTGATCAAAGTTCCTTCAACGCTTGAAAGACTTGAACCCTTCAGAACGCTGCGCATGCACAACAATCCCTTTTTACTGCTTACTGATATGAACCTAAAGACCTTGAAAAAACCGGAGCAACTTTTAGCTCTGCAGGAAGAAAACTTCGTTTATCACAGCCAAACCACCCTAGCAAGCCTATTTCAAGCGATCGTCCGCCGAGATATTCCGGCAATCAACGCCCTGTTCAACAGTTTGCCTGAGCACACAAAAGAACAGATCGAATCAACCATAAGAAATCAGCTTCCATCGTCCTATTGTTCAAGCAGCTCCTCTTCTTCGAGCAGCTCTCAAGCGTCAAGCTGCGCTGACGTTTCCAATCACTTACACTTGCTCGCCCAAGCTCTTCATCAGGACCTGTGTCAACGATTCAAATCCTTGAACGACGTGGAAAAAAAACACCTTTTTTCATTGATCTCCCGGCTCGCTAAAAGGCCCAAAGCCGACAGCGAATGGGGGAAAAAACATCTCTTTGACCACATGCTCCGGTTTGTCGACGCCATGGAGCTGATGACCAGCTTGAAGAGAAAACCAAACACTCCGGATGCGCCTGAGATTAATGAGAGGGGCGAGGCAAAACGGATAAAAAAAGATAATTAAAAAGGTTGCCATGGTCGCCCCAGCATTAAAAAGGCCTTGCGGTTCTCACATCCCTATTCCTCTTTCACAAGGAAAGGAAAAAGAGGACTCAAGCCTAAATGAATTCTTTAGGACCTTAGCTCCTATCCCATCGGAGAGTCTTGACTCTCCGGAAACAATAGCGCGATGCATCAGAGATGTTTCAAAAGAACAGAGATTCGAACAAGCTGCCGTTGATGCGATTTTTAAGAAATATCTGCCGCCTATGTTTGTTTATGCTCCAATTTTTTTTCAGAGGCGTTGTTTTGTTGTTAATGTATTAGACTCCCTATCCTTAATAGATCCCTCCTTCACCCTTTCTCCCTATAATCGGCGAATCAAGACACGTTGATCTGCAATTAAGGGATGTCCGCCAACTTCCCAATATTCGAGAAGAGTTTGAAAACCTTTTTTGCCCTGGCACTACAGTTGTTGACGGAGAACTCGAAAATTCCCTCCATCCGGGGACAGAAGTTTACTACAGGGTTGACATTCTGAAGGCCTTGATTGCCGATCATCTCACCGCGCCCTCGACACAAAGCCCTCAGTATTGCATTGTCTCCGATGTCGATATTGCCCCCATGTCCTCAGATCAACTGTTTGATCAGCGGACACTGGACTATCTCTCTGTAAAAGGCTATGTTTTCAACGGCATCGGCAGTATTGACGGCGTAAAGAGAGCATGGATGGAAAACAGTTTTTTTATTTTCAACAAGGACAAAGAGGGACTTCGAGAGACCCATAGAAAAATCATGATCCAGATGACGGCTTCGATTATAACGCAGATGCGCTACGATAACGTCGCGAGCATCCTGTCTGTTTTACGTAATCAAGGTTTGCCTTACAATCATGTCATTCTTTCTTTAGAAGGCAACTTTGTCTTTCCCCTCTATGACATTTTCTTTAAAGAAGCAGGAGATGATGAAGGAGGAGATTTCCGATGGCCGAGAAAAGTGCTCAAATGCCCTCACAGCCGTTATCTGGAAAGAGATGAAGAACGATGGGTTTTTGTAGGAGAAAGCAATGTTCCCCATGTTCTATGGGGGGGAAGGATAGATCGAGAAGGGATCATCGGTTTCTTTAGGACCCTTTACCGCGCTTATTACAACCTGCCGCAGAAGCCGCGCCCCATCTTTAACTTAAGAAATTGGCAAGCCGAACCTTTAGAAAACATCTCTTAACCTACCGCATATCGTATTTGGAGTTGATCTATGTCGTATATCCCAGGAAGCAAAAGAATTCCCTCATTAGGAGCATTGGCGCTCCAGGCCTATCTCTCTACCCCCGGTGCAAACGAATCAGATTGCATCAACAACGACCCCTATTTGCGCGGGCTCATCATTTCCCAATGGGAAAAATTGAGAAAAGATGCCCCGCCGGGGCCTCTTGGCATTCGCTACGCGATGCGCCAAATCGAGACCGAAGCCAGTGCCCAACCTGCCGATGAGATCTCCGACTGCTTTCTTTTAAAGCCGCTGCCGGAAGATTGCAAAGCAAGCGAGCTTTTCTTCAAGTTAAGAGATCATCTCAATCAAGAACTGCAACGGTACAAAATTTGCTTTGGAAGAGTGCGGGTTGCTCCGGAACAATTTTCCCAATTGCAAACTTCCTTCCAACGAAGCGAAGAAAAAAGAGGGTTAACAGCCTTTGAAAATGAGTTAAGAACTAGAGGAACCCTCAATCTAGAAGATGATGAAACGCTCCTCGCTTGGATGAACAATCCTGCCCATCAAGATCAGCTCTTCCGTATTAGGTCTCTGGAAATACAAGGGCGCGGAATCAAAGCTCTGCCGCCTGAGATCGGTCTCTTTCAAGGACTTGAAAGACTCTACTTGATTATGAACGATTTCCGCTATCTTCCCGACTCCCTCTGCACGCTGACAGATCTTCAAAACCTCTTTCTCTATACCAATCGGCTAGAGCAACTTCCCGATTCATTTGGCGCTCTGACCAATTTGCGCGAAATCTCCCTGATGCATAACCATCTGGAGCATCTTCCTGAATCATTTGGAAATCTGCGGCATCTGCAAGCGCTCAATCTCTGCCGCAACCACTTGCAATCCCTTCCCGAATCCTTTTGCCATCTGACCCGGCTGCAAAGCCTTTCCCTTAGCAAAAACTCTTTAGAATATCTTCCCGAATCTTTCGGCAACCTGACCGAACTAACCAGTCTAATCCTAGATTGCAACCGGCTAAAAAACCTTCCCGAATCCTTTTGCCGTCTGACCCGTCTTGAATACCTCACACTCTACAACAATCATTTAGAAAAACTGGACGAGGGGTTTGGTCTGCTGGCCGCTCTTTCGTCGCTTGATATCAGCCATAATCAACTCGAAGAGCTTCCTGAATCCTTTGGCAATCTCTCCAATCTTAATCTGCTCGATCTCGGACATAACCAACTCAGAAAACTTCCCGAATCCTTCGGAAAACTGACCAATTTGGGGGACAATCCTGCAGACCCTGAGCAACCAGAAGAGCTTTTCCTCAATAATAACCGCCTCGAGGAACTTCCCCAATCATTCAAAAACCTCATTCTTCTCAGCTGGATTAATCTTAAAGACAACCTCTTCCAGCGGTTTCCAGAACCCCTCCTTCACCTCGCCAATCTTCAGCGACTCAACCTCAATTCGAACCAACTCGAAGAAATTCCCGAATCTTTTGGCAACTTGACAAACTTAACCACGCTGTCTTTAACAGCTAACACTCTTTCGCAGCTTCCCGAGTCGATCGGCAACTTGAGAGATCTCCAATGGATCGAGCTCCAACACAATCGACTCAGACGGCTCCCCGATTCAATCGGCAATCTAATCAGGCTTGAAGAGCTACGACTTGAAGACAATGCCCTAGAGCGGCTGCCTGAATCAATAGGCCGACTCAAAGATTTGACCTCCCTTGACCTGAAGAAAAACCGCCTGCATGATCTTCCCCAACCCTTTAATCAACTGACACAACTCGAAACACTCGACCTTAGCAGCAATAGGATGACCACAGTCCCCCTGCAGCTTGAGCCTCTTATCTCTCTTAAGAAGTGGCCTCTTGAGGACAACCCCCTCCTACTCATTTCCAATATGAACCTCAACCTCCTGAGGCAACCGGAGAGCCTTCTTCAACGTCAACAACTCAATTTATTCTATCAAAGCCAAACTGTGATGGGAAAGTTGTTTCAGGCGCTAGCCCGACGCAACGCTCCTGCTGTCCAAGCTTTATGGAACCTCCTAGAACCTCCGTTAAAAGAACAAATCCTTTCTGTAGACCAAAACCTCTTCTCATCCGGCCCATCGAGCAGCTCTTCCTCAAGTTCTCAGATAGGAACTTCTCTCGACCAACCGATCGATCACTATCTGATGAGCCGCGCTCTTCGCAAATCGCTTTACGACCAATTCGATTCCCTCAACAAGCAGCAAAAATCCTATCTCCTATCACAAATGGAAGAGCGCGCTGCTTCTCAAAATCCTTCTCTGAAACGCATCGTTCATCGACATGACGACCATATGCTCCTCTTTGTCGATGCAATGGCCCAATTTCACCTTGCGCAATTCAAACGCAAAACTGACGATCCGAATGCACCGACAACGCAAACCGGACCGAGCCCAAAACGACTGAAAACAGGAGACGAATGAACCGATGTCCTCTATGCCCGTTTATCGAAAAATCCTCCCACGAAAAGCGATCGAACACGAGGCGAGCAAAGCCGAACAACAGCCTGCTTCCAAAGCATCCTCTTCCAACGGAACCTCAGCTCACATCTCCTCTTCATCGCGATTGCCCAAGAATGGCACAATCACTGAATTATTCCGTCACTGTCAAGGGCTGCAAAACCTGTGCCTAACCCACTGCCATTTAAGATCTTTTCCTGCACCCTTGTGCAACCTTACACGACTGAAAGACCTTGATCTTGCAGGCAACCACCTCAGGCAACTTCCCCAAGCATTCGGCAATCTGACCAATCTGAACACCCTGGATCTTTCGTTCAACCGGCTCAGGCGGCTTCCCCAAGCATTCGGCAGTCTGACCAATCTGAACACCCTTGATCTTTCATTCAACCAGCTCAGGCGGCTTCCCCAAACATTTGACCAACTGCAGCTTCTCAGATCTCTGCACCTTAACTCTAACAAGCTCCACACACTCCCTAGCTCAATTTCCAACCTAAAAGAACTTCAAAAAATCAATCTGAGCCATAACAACATGACAATGCTTCCCAAAGAGATGAAAGCTCTCAGCTCTTTGAGCCAATTCCGTGTTGATCATAACCCTTTATTGCTCATTTCCAATACTCAGCTAAACGCCATACGCTCCTTAAGCCAGCTTGTGGACCTCCAATTCCACACTCTTTTCACTTATACCCCCCTGACCTATGTATCGAGCTTATTCCTAGCCCTGGCGCGCGAAGACCTTCCCGCAGCCCAAGCCCTATTCGATAAAATACCCCCTCTTTCAAGAAATCGGATCTTATCAACATATCGGGAGCTGGCAGCGGTTGAAGCTCTAGAATCGAATCCATCCTCTTCAAGCTCATCGAGCAGCTCCTCCTCAAGCTCCCAACCTGCAACTCCCATTAACCCGTTCCAACATGTCGACCTCTTCAGCCGCGTCCTCCGCCAAGATGTCTACGATGCATTTTATGTCTTGCCCCGGTCTGCACAAGCAGCCGCCATATCCAAAGCCCAGCAATTGGCAGCCTCTCAGAACGCCCCTCTTGAAGAACGCACAGCTCAGGCCTTTGACGCCCACCTCCTCAGGTTGGCAGATGTCATGGCTGCCTTTCAGAACACTCTGCTCAAACGCAAAGCAATCGCCCCTCATCCCCCGGCAGAAGCTTCTATTCCCCCTGAAACCAAGCGTTTCAGAAAAGAAAAGTGAAAATAAAAAATTTTTAAATATAATAACAAAATCTATTTAATAATAATAGTTTATACATTGACAAACAAAGAAAAAAACCTTATAATAAGCAAAAAAAATTTAAACGTAAAATAAGGTTAATCTATGTCATCAATACCCGGCTATCAAAGAATCCCTTCATTGGAAGAATTAGCGCTGCAAGCTTATCTCTGCAGTGGAAGCTCTCAACATGAACAGATGGAAGCCGAAGGAACCATGGGACCTGGTCTTGTAGACGACATTGCACTCTCTCATTGGAAAAAACTAAGAACGAGCGCTCCCCATGGCCCTCTTGGCATTCGCAATGCGATGCGCACAATCGAGCAAGAAGCAAGGAAAACTGAGCAGGAAACTGCTTCCGAAGCGTCCTCTTCCAATGGGCGATTAGCCCCGGTCACTTCCTCGCCGCAATTGCCCCAGAATTGCAAAGTCACGGGATTGTTCCGCCAATTAGCACAACGGCTCAATGAGAAACTTCAACAGAGCGGCCTGCGCCTTAAAGCTGCGGTTCTTGTCGTGCCGGAGCAGTTCACAGGCGTGCAAGCTGCCTTGCAACAAGAAGGAGAACAATTCACTTTAAAAGTCATTTGCAATCAAAACAGATGGCACCAGGGCCAGCGTGATGCAACCGATGAAGAATTTCAACAGTGGTTAGGCCTCATTAACAGCGGAGTTCCCATCTTCGATCAGCAGGACTTCAGGATTTTCCCCATCATCAATCGGCAGGACTTCAGGATTCAATGGGAAAAAAAGATCCAAGCTTTACCGGACCAAATCAAACATTGTCAAAGGTTGCAAACAATTTCTTTATACGAGCACAATTTAAGATACCTTCCTGAATCGATTCATCATCTGACAAACCTCAGAGAACTCCGTATCACTTCCTGCAAACTGGAAGAGCTCCCTCAATCATTTCATCTTCTTATCAATCTCGAAGTGCTTAACCTATATAGAAACCATCTTGAATCGCTTCCTGAATCGTTTGGCCAACTCACCCGACTCCAGACGCTCGATCTCGGCGGAAACCATCTCGAATCGCTTCCCGAATCGTTTGGCCAACTCACCCGACTCCAGACGCTCGATCTCGGCAGCAATCCCCTCTCACGCCTTCCCGAATCATTGGGTAGTTTTATTCTTCTCTCGGGACTCCGTCTGAACGTGACCAATCTCATGGAGCTCCCTCCGTGGTTGGAACGCCTCACAAATTTAAACTCTTTCAGTTTCAGCCATCACTCCGTTCGGCAAATGGAAAAAAGCTTCAGCAATCTGACCAATCTGGTCTCTCTCAATCTGCAATACAATCAACTTCAAAAGCTCCCCGAGTCCTTTAGCAATCTCACTAATCTAGGATTTGATCCGGAATATGATTCGGAATCTGATTCGGAAGACGATGAAGAAGATGAAAATTTTAAGATGAATCGCGCAGACCTTCGACTAGATCATAATTGTCTTGAAGAACTGCCCGAATCATTTGACAATTTAATCCATCTCCGCCGAGTCGACCTCGGATCAAATCGTCTTCAAACGCTTCCCTATTCATTCGGCAACCTGACAGCTCTCAGGAAACTGAACTTGAAAGAGAACAAGTTGACCTATCTTCCAGAGTCATTTGGAAACCTGATCAATCTGAGCACCCTAGATCTTTCGCACAACAAACTTCAACAGCTTCCCCAAACATTCAGCCAATTGAGCTCTCTTCAAGCGCTTAACCTTAACTCGAATCAGTTCCGCACAATTCCAAAATCGATTTTTTATCTACCCGGCTGGCTCGATACCCTTTATTTTGAACATAACTACATTACAATGCTCCCAGAAGAACTCAAAGGGCTAGAGGTGCAGGAGGAATTCCGGTTTAAAGGCAACCCCTTACTGTTGATTTCCGATACGCAACTGAACGCGATAGAGAAGTTAAGCCAGCTTGTAGACCTCCAATTTGAAAATCTCTCTACTTATAAACCCCTAACCTATTTATCGAGCTTGTTCCTAGCCCTGGCGCGTGAAGACCTTCCTGAAGCCCAAGCCTTATTCGATCAAATAAACCCGCTTTTAAAAGATCGGATCTTATCGGAATATCAGGAGCTGGCCGAACTTGAAACTGAGGAACTCAATCCTTCTTCTTCAAGCTCGTCGAGCAGCTCATCTTCAAGCTCTCAGCCGGATGCCTCCATTTATCCCTTCGCATACCCACACCTTTTAAGCCAAGTCCTCCGCCAAGAGATCTACAATACATTTGAAAACCTCTATGAAGCTGATCAAACAGCTGTCATATCCAAAGTCCTCCAGATCGAAAAGGAACAGAACGTCCCTAAAGAAAAACGCCTACCTAAAGCCGCTTACCATGGTCAAAACGTTGACGCTAATCTCCTCAGATGGGTTGATGCCATGGAGCTCAATGCTCTTGACAACATGAAGCTTAATGCTCGCGATAACATAGAGCCCAGCCCTCTCGATAGCATGGAGCTCATTGTTCGCGATGGAAGAATTGACGAAACAGAACTTGATGATGCGTTCAATGAATGGGTTGATGGCATATGGGCTGATGACATAAAGCTTGATGCTCAGGATCGCAAACGCAAAGCGGAAAACCCCAATCCCCCAGCAGAGGACTCAGCGCCCCCTGAAAAGAAACGTCTGAAAAAAGAAGATGATACCGAAATAACTTGAAGAATCGGTTTTCGGCTGCGTTGGCTTTTCTTCAATATTTCGATGTGATCCTCGGGCCGTGTGGCTCCCTCGGATCAGAGCAAAATCTTGAAAACCTCCTAATGCTCTGTAACAAAAGTTTTTGCAGTTATTTTTGCGTCACCCCCCGGGCTTGAACAATCGTAAATTTAGCTGGATTGAATTAATAACTTCAGCGTGATCAAGGAACCAACTTCTCCCCTATCTTGACCGAGACGTTAAGCAAAATACACGAGGTACAAGATTCTCGACAAAGCCAAGGTGTTTGCACCTTGACGAGGAGAAAAGCGCAGTAGATCGTCTATTGCAGCTAACGTTTTCGGACAATCAAAGCCATTTCAGAAAGGGCGCTAAATTTTAATTAAACTTTGTTAATTTTAGAGCCTGTCTACAAACTTGGTTTCTGTCGATTTTTAGGTTCTTTTAAGCCAAAAATTCGACGAAACCCAAGTTTGTAGACAGGCTCTTAACCCCTTATCCGCGAAGTCCGATAAGGGAGAAGGCGAATTAATGTCCTGTTAATTTCAATCTTTCATTAATTATTACAATCTAAACAAAAATCGAGTTAAAAAAAAATTTAAAACTAAAAAATAAACACAAAAACCGTATAATAACTGCCATTCAAAACAAAAAAAAGGTTTTTATTTTATGTCTTCTATGCCTGGCAATTACAGAATCCCTTCATTGCAAGCATTGGCCCTGCAAGCCTATATGATCGCTGAAAACCCTCAACCTGAACCGATGGAAATCGAAGAAGAGAAACCGCTTAATTCTGTCTACAACCTCGCACGTTCTTTTTGGGAAGAACTGAGAGAGCGGGCTCCTCATGGGCCTCTTGCCATTCGAAATGCCATGCGCACAATCGAACAAAAGGCTAGAGAAGCTGAAGAGGAGCAGCCTGCTTCTGAAGCATCCTCTTCCTCACCGCGATTGCCTAAGCATTGCAACATCACTGAATTGTTCCGTAGATTAACACAACAACTCAATGAAGAACTTCAAAAGAGCGGCCGCAGCCTTAAAGCTGAGGTTCTTATCGCACCTGAGCTGTTGATAGGCATGCAAGTCACCTTGCAACAAGAAGCAGAACAATGGGCCTTAAGAGCCCTTTGCAATGAAGTCAGAAGATTAAGGCAACAACGTGAAGCGACCGATGAAGAATTTCAAGAGTGGTTGGCAAGCCTTGCCAATGGGACTCCCCTCCTCGATATCCACATTCTCGACCTATGGCAACCCAAGATCCAAGCTTTGCCGGATGAAATTAAACATTTTCAAGGGCTGCAACAGATTTCTCTATACAATCACCCTTTGCAATACCTTCCTGAATCCATTCAGAATCTAACAAACCTCACACACCTTAGTATGAATTACTGTGAATTGGAAGAACTCCCTCGCTCATTTCATCTTCTGATCAATCTCCAAGAGCTTCAACTCTCTCAAAACCATCTCGAATCGCTTCCCGAGTCATTTGGAAAGCTCAGAGCCCTCGAACATCTTTGGCTAAACAACAACCATTTCGAACATCTTCCTGAATCATTTGGCAATCTGACCAACCTCCAAAGCCTCCATCTCACTAAAAACCCCTTTAAATACCTTCCCGAATCGCTGGGCAACTTGGTCCATCTCAGATTGCTTGATCTCGAAGATACCCATCTCACAGTCATCCCTGAATGGCTAGAACATCTTACAAATTTAGAAACACTCTGTCTTAGCCATAACTCCCTTCAGCACCTCAACGAAAGCTTCGGCAACCTCACCAATCTGACCTATCTTAATCTGCAACACAATCAACTTCAAAAGCTACCCGATTCCTTCGGGAATCTCACTAATCTAGGAAATGATCCGGAAGACAATGGTGATATAGAGAACTCAGACCTTCGTTTAGATCATAACTGCCTTCAAGAACTACCCGAATCATTTGGCAACTTAAGCCATCTTCGCCTTCTGGATCTGAATCACAACCAGCTCCGGCAGCTCCCAGAATCGTTTGGCAGCCTCCTCAGCCTCCTTCGAGTCAACCTCAGGTCAAACCGCTTGCAGTCCCTTCGTTCGACATTCAGCAATCTCAGCGCCCTCCAACGTCTTTGGCTAACCAGCAACCATTTAGAACGTCTTCCTGAATCATTTGGCAATCTGACCAACCTAGATTGCCTTAGTCTTTCAGACAACAAGCTTAAATCAATTCCCGAATCCTTTGGCAATTTTGTTAACCTGACAGAGCTTAATCTTTCAGCCAACAGCCTAAAGCAGCTTCCCCAAACATTGGGCCAACTGAGATCTCTCGAAGTGCTTCAACTTAGCTCTAATCAGTTCAGCTCATTCCCTAGCTCGATTTTTAACCTGAGCCAACTCGAACAAATCTACTTTAAGTATAATAACATCACAATGCTCCCTATTGAACTCAAAAAGTTTCACCTGGAACACTACACGTTTAAAGGCAACCCCTTATTGTTGATTTCCGATACACAGCTGAAAACGGCAGACTCCTTAAGCCAGCTTGTGGACCTCCAATTCCACAATCTCCATCATTATAAGCCCCGCACCGGTTTTTCGAGCTTATTGCTGAATCTTGCGCGCGAAGACCTTTTCGCAGCCCAAGCCTTATTCAACTCCACGCCGCAACTACAAAATCAGATCTTACCGAAATATCGAGACTTGGCAGCGCTCGAAAGTCAGGAATTGACTCCCTCCTCTTCTAGCTCGTCGAGCAGCTCCTCTTCAAGCTCCCAAACAGCAGCGCCCATTGATCCGTTCAAACGCTTAGACCTCTTAAGCAGAGTCCTCCGTCAAGAGATCTACAATTTATTCTTCCACTTTTCTTTTTCTCAATCTGGAAAAGCATCTGTCCTATCCAAAGTCCTGCAGATGGCAACCGCTCAGAACGCTCCTCTCGAAGAACGCACATCTGAAGCCTTTGACGCTAATCTCCTCAGATTGGCTGATATTGTAAGCCTGGAGCTTGCTGCTCAAGATCTCAAACGCAAAGCGATTAATGCAAATCTCTCTTCCGCACCCTCTTTAATGAAACGGTTAAAAAAAGAAGAATAACATGTCATCGATATCTAGCATCCGGCCCATTCCTTCTTTACAAACATTGGCCATCCAAGCCTATCTTGAAAATGTGCCCAGGGAGCAAGCGAAACCAAGCAATGAAATGGAAATCGAAGGGGCTGCCTCTTTTTCCTATCTAGTCACTGCCGGGCTTATCCTTTTACAATGGGAAAAACTCAAACAACTGGCCCCTATCGGACCTCTCAATATCCGCGCCTGCCTGCGCAGAGCGGAAGATAGCATGCCAAACAAGGTCCGATCCCATCCCCCCGGAGAAGGCTTTGTTTTTCCTGAAGACATTCCCAGGCTCGCAGCCGATGATCATGACCTCTACGCTTGCCGCAATGAATGCCTTGCCGGTGAAACAAATGCATTTGACCCCCTTTCAAACCGCCCCCTTTTCTTCCAACAGATCGCTGAGCTGGGGTTGCCCGAGGATTGCAAAGTCGAGAACCTTTTTTACCGATTCAAAAAAGAGCTCATCACAGAACTGAATATGAATGGACTGATCCCTGAGCTAAAAAAAAGAGGGGTGGATCTATTCCACCGCATTTTAGTTGCTCCCGAACAATTTGCTTTCTTCCAAAACCTCTTAAAAGAAAGAGAAGAAAACCAAGCCCTGGAAAAAATCTGGCGCAGAAGGCTGGCCCCTATGCTGGCAATCAACGAAAACCCACCTCTAGTCCACCATCAAGAAATCCGTCTGTGGTTGACAGCCCCTGACAATGCCAATCAGATCGGACATATTGGAACCGAACTGAACCTAGCTAGCCTGGATGATGATATCGACTTAGTTGATGGGAATGACCTGGACCAAGAAGAACCGATGACCGGATTGCCCCCGGAGATCTGCCTTCTCCAACACCTTCAAATCCTTTGCCTCGAAGACAATGATTTGACCTACTTGCCCTCCTCTTTTGGCAACCTGACAGCGCTGCGCATGCTCAACCTTGAAGAGAACTCTCTTCAAGAGCTGCCCCCTTCATTTGCCAACCTGACAGCCCTCACCCATCTCAACCTCTCTGATAACAGCCTGGAACAACTTCCTGCACAGTTTGGCAATCTGACAGCCCTTAACCTGCTTTACCTCGGAAAAAACCAGCTGTCGCAACTTCCCGAATCCTTCGGCTCTCTCAATGCTCTCAGTATGCTGCATCTTCAAAACAGCCACCTAAGATGCCTTCCCAGGTCGTTTAACCAGCTCACCCACCTAAGACATCTCGACCTGTTTGGCAACCACCTGGCAGAACTGAACCTCTCCTTTGCCAACCTCCAAACGCTGACCTATCTCGACCTCGGATTCAATCGGTTTAGAACAATCCCACCCTTATTTGGACTTTTGACCTCGCTGCGCTATCTCAGCCTAGCCCGCAACAAACTGGAACAACTTCCCGACACATTGAGCAATCTCACCGCTTTGACCTATTTGAACTTAAGTCTGAACAAACTGGGGCAACTTGACGAATCGTTCGGGAACATCAGATCGCTGACCGAGCTTGACTTAAGACAAAATCAACTCTCCCGGCTTCCCACAACATTTGAAAATCTGGTCAATTTGCGCACCCTTGTTCTCGAAGAGAACAAACTCGACCAACTCCCTGAGTCGTTTGGACTGCTTGGAAATTTAAGCCAACTTTACCTCAACCATAACCGGTTATCTTCTTTGCCGGAATCCTTTGACAACCTCAGAAGCCTATTCGAACTCGGGCTCAACCACAACAAACTCACACAATTCCCCGCTCCTTTAAATCACTTAAGCGCCTTATTTGAGCTCGACTTAAGCCATAACAGCCTTGCCCAACTCCCCCCAACATTGGACAACTTCAACGCCCTTCAAATCCTTCATCTTCAAAGCAACGACTTGACAGAGCTTCCCTCAACACTGGGCAACCTCACCAATCTCACCGAACTTGACTTGAGCGATTGCAGTCTTGAGCAACTCCCCGGATCCTTTGGCAAACTCATCTCCCTTGCCAATCTCGATTTAAGCGAGAACCGCCTTTCCAAACTTCCTCCATCCTTCGGCAAGCTGACCTCCCTTTCCAGTCTTCATCTCAACCGCAACAAGTTAAAATACCTTCCCAGATCGTTTGGACAGCTCACATCGCTCACAGAACTTTATCTCAACGGCAACCAACTGAAAGATCTTCCTTCTTCTTTTGGGAATATCAAAAGTCTATCCCACCTCGAACTCAACCATAACAGTTTGACAAAATTCCCCTCTTCTCTAACCCAATCGACCGGTCTGACCCACCTCTATCTTGCCTATAACGACCTGACCGAACTTCCCGAAACGTTCGCTAATCTCCATCTGCTATGCACTCTTGATGTTCAGCATAATAAGCTCTCGGAGCTTCCCCAGTCCTTCAGCAACCTGATCAATCTCAGCTACATTGATCTCAATGACAACAACTTCACAATTCTCCCTCACTCCTCCTTGATCATAAACCCGAGCAACAACGCTTTCCCCCCCTATCTTCAACTTCAGCGCAACCCTTTCTTATTGCTCTCCGATACAAATCTACACTTATACAACCAGGCGCTTCCCCTCCTTAAAATGCAACTAAGCAATTTTCAATACCTAAGCCAAGGTCCCCTTGCCAGACTCTTCCAACTTCTAGCAACAAACTCTGACCGCCCGACTATTGAACTATTGTTCGAGAAGCTACCCTCTGCAATGAAAGAACGGATCGCATCAAAGATCCAGTCCCCTTCCTCAAGCTCGTCGAGCAGCTCCTCTTTCTCCCTTTCCAATCAAAGCTCTCTATTCGATGACCTAAACCTCCTCGGCCAGGCACTCCGCCAAGACCTCTACGATCAGTTTCATTTTTTCGATGAGGATCAACGAGCCGATCTCCTAGAACGCATTGCAAAAATCACAGGTTTTGAAAGCTTCAGCTCCCTCTTTACAAGGGTCCCCGCTTTTGACGACTTTTTCCTTCCATTTGCCGATGCCATGGAAATGGCTGAAAGAGAAAATGAAGGCTTGCTTAAAAGAAAAGCCGAAGAAGCTAACTCCTCTACAGCAGACCTCGACCTGACCCAAACCAAAAAAATGAAAAAGTAGGAAATGATTCAGAAGTTGAGCAGCTCGGCCAAGGAGTCATCTTTCTATAGAAAATGCCCCTTTGAAAAATCCTTATTCAGGATCGATCACTTTCCAAAGCTGATGAGAATTTGACCCTTTCAAAAGGACAACATCTCCCGCTTGAGCTAAATCAAAAACCCGGCTGCGCACTTCAGACAGAGATTCGAGCCACTCGACCGGCCTTCCCTTCTCTTGGAAATACTCGACGATCGGCCCACACTCCTTCCCAAGGCAGATCAAATGGTCGATCCGATCAATTGCCGCCTCAGCAACCTCCCGATGGCAGGGGACGCAAAAAAGCCCGAGCTCGCGCATCGAGCCCAAAACAGCTATCCGCTTTCCTCCAGGAGATGGCATCGGCAGGTTCTGCAGCGCCGCCTTCATCGATACCGCATTGGCATTGTAAGAGTCATTGAGAAACGCGATCCCCCCGACCTCGCGCTGCTCAAACCGATTCTTATACACCTTCAACTTCTGGGCCTGGGAAATGATCTCCTCCCAGCTCATCCCCATCTCACGGCATACGACGGCAGCCCCTAAAAAATCCTCCCTTAAATGGCACGCTTGAAAAGGAAGGAAAAACCAAGGCGATCTTTCCTTAGCTGAAACGATCTGATAGTTTCCTCCATCCGACTCCAGGACATAATCGGCATCGGGAAACTCCTCTTTGAGGCCATAGGCCATCTTTTCGCACGACCCCGTCTGGTCCATCACCTTAAACTGGGCCGCCTGCGCATTGACAATGCCAAGCCTTGTTTTGGGGTGGGAAAAAATCTCCGCTTTGGCTCGCGCTATCCCCTCCAGACCATCCGGAAAAAATGCCGCATGGGACAAGGCAACCTTGGTCACCAAGGCAATTTCCGGAGGCGCCATTGCCACCAGCCGCTCAATTTCATGGGGAGCGCTCATTCCCATCTCCATCACAAAGACCTCTTCATCGCCTGAGCTGTTCAAAATGCTCAGCGGCAGCCCGACCTTCGAGTTGGCATTGCCCGGGGTTTTTGCCACTGCAAACCGCCCTTCGAGAAGAGTCGCCAAAAACTCCTTGGTCGTCGTCTTGCCAACAGATCCGGTCACTGCCACAATGCGGACCTCCCTTAATCCCAGCGCCTCTTTTGCCAGCAGGTGCAGCGCTGCGATCACATCATCGACCGGAAATAACCGAAGGCCAAAATCCTCTCCCCGGTACCCCGCCGACACCACCGCTCCAACAGCCCCCCGCTCCGCCACATCCTTCAGAAAGAGATGGCCGTCAACCTTTTCCCCTTTGACGGCAAAGAACAGATCGCCCGGTCCAATGAGCCTGCTATCTTGCTCAAATGCACGAATCGGCTCGCATTTTCGGCCCTCCCGATCGTCTTGGGATAACCACTCGGCAATTTGGGACAAAGCGTATCGGCTCACCATAAAAAAACCTCAGTTAATTTGCCCCCAACAATACCAATTGAGATAAAACTCAGCGAGCCATTTTTGATGCATCTACTGGGATGGCTTCTTAGCGTCTGTCGTTGAAATCAACAAAAACTGATTTCAACGACAGACTCTTAATCCTCTGGCTTCTTATCCCCCCTCTTTGGCATAAGAGTCTTTCGTTAACAACAACCCCATTTTACCTTTATGGTTCCTATGCATTCAACACGGCTCATTACCCAATCGCTAAGGCATGCTTTCGCAGCTTATTGTCTTACGCAGCTTTTCCCCTCACGGCATCAACCTTCCGCCCAAGCGATTCCCCAATGCCTCTTCTCTTCTAAGTCCTGGGCATTATTTGACAAGGATTTCTTCTCATGCGCCGGCAAACGATTTAAACAACTGCCCTCTTCCTTAAATCAACAATTCTACGGGAACAATACCAAACAGACCGCCTCGACCGGCTTCAAAACAGTGCTGGCAGGAACAGCCGTCGCAAGCGCTGCAATCCTCTGCTCTTATCTCAAGGAGAGGTCAAAACGAGCAGAACTTGATCATTCCCTAGAAACTATATGGCCTGAAATCCTGCGGCAGATCGAGTCGGAAAATATCCCAACATCAAACCGAGCAGAAGCGATCCGAGCCTGGCTAAATGATCCTCATCACAAAAATGCCATCCGTTCTGTGACCCATCTACATCTCAATCATTATCAACTGACAGCTCTTCCCCCTGAAATTGGGCTCTTCTCCCGGCTCCAATGGTTAAGCCTCTCCGGCAATAAGCTCACCTTCCTTCCCCCTGAAATTAGCAATCTGACCGAGCTGACCCTTCTCGACCTCTCACGCAACCGGTTCACTTCTCCGCCTCCCGAGATCAGCCATTTCACCAAGCTGACCCACTTAGACCTATCCGATAATCCCCTTCAACATACGGCTAAGGCAACTCAAGAACCCTCCCAATTGCCGGCATCCAAGCTTCACTATCCTCCAACTTTTGAATAAGTTGTAAGAAGCCGTCATCAAGCTTGCTGTGGAAGACAAATTCGATGATTTTTTCGCAACGGGGGGTTGGCTTCAAATTCAGATTTTAGGACAGCTTCTAAAAACACAGAGGGCATTTGGACCTGCATCCAAATGCCCTCTTCATTTATACCGAACGCTCTGTGTGCTTAGAAATCGAGGTTCAAGCGAACAGTCAGTCCTTGGAGCGACATCAATGAATCATTGATGTACGTCTCTTTGGCTGCTGCTGCGTTCGCATAGCTCGAACGATAGATGTTGTGAAGGTTCGCCCAAATGTTGAACTCATACCCTGCACCCACCTCGACGCGCAAAGCATCATAGGCTTTTTGCCAAGAGAACCCGCCCATGAACTGAGCTGTGTAAGCCAGCCTTGTGTCGTGGAGTTTAGTATTATGGATAGGATTGTCATCTTCCGTTCCCGGAATCTCAGCTTGGGTCCTTTGATAGGCTGAATTTCTATACCATCCCGACAAGATCCCTGAAGAAGCAAGACCTGTGAAATAGATGTCATAGCCCAGGAACCAATCGACTTTCATTCCTGCCTTCAGCCCAACGCCTTCGAACTGCCACTTGTTCCGGATCTTAGCATGCTGATCTTCGGTATCCTCATAATAGACATTCCACTTCTGATAAATGAAAGCAGAAGTGATTCCTCCAAACAGGTTCATTCTTAAATGCTCGTTCGGGAAGAACCGGCGGGAAGCCATGTAGTCGAGCACATGATAGTTCAAATTGATGCGGCTGTGTGCCGTTTCTAAAGCGACCGCTCCGTCGCCTGTGTTCACATCAGGATGGCTCCATGTCCCGTTGAGATATTTACCGGAATCTGAGTCGGAATGTGCATGCACTTCGTTGCTGCCATAGCAAGGGACATAGGTATATTGCAGGTACATATCCCAAAAGTGGGGGGCTCTGAAATAGCCGAACGCCAATCTAAATCCGGAGGCCCAATCATATTCTGCATTGTGAATGTGTCCAACCGCAAACGAATTGCTCGACCACGCTTTATGGTCCATCTTGACCGCATAGTCCAAAGCCCCTTCATTCACGACCCAATACAAGTATTCCGCTTGAACAAAATAGACCTCCAAATCTTTCCTAAACAGGTCATTTTCATAATGATCATAGGATTGGCCCGCACCGCTTACATCCGCTTGCACCCCGCTTGTCATCGCAACTAGTCCTGCGCACATTGAAAATGCTATCGAAGACATGATTCCCTTATTTCTTTTGAACTGCACCATTGCTTGCACCTATCTGTAAAAATGTTCAACGAACTAAAAAGTGAGCATGCCAAAAAGTCAAATTTTTCTCTAATATAAATTAAAAAATTTATTCAATCGGGAAGCCGGCAACCGGCTATAAAATTCTTTCCTCAGAAACACCTGATATGCTACCCTATTTAGAGTCATAGGTAATCTAAGAACACCCGACAAACATTATGAAAACATTATTTAAACACATCATCGCCGGTATCATTATGGCAGGCTCTTTCCTCTCCTCCTCCGCTCATTCTGATGAAGCTAAACCAGAACCCAAGCCGCTCGTTCTCATCATGCTCGGCCCTCCTGGAGCAGGAAAAGGCACTCAGGCTGCCATGTTACACCATCAACTGCAGATCCCCCACATCTCCACAGGAGACCTCCTAAGAGACAACGCCCGCCGCGAGACCGACCTCGGCAAGCAAGCAAAACTCTTCATGGACAAGGGACAGCTCGTTCCCGATCAGCTCATCCTCGATATGCTGTTTGAAAGAGTTGCACAAGCCGATTGCGCCAAAGGTTATATCCTCGACGGCTTCCCGCGCACACTCCCGCAAGCGGAGTCCCTGCAAAGCCGCCTCAAAGGACGCGCTGAACCCATCGTCATCAACCTCGACCTGTCCGATGCCAAGATCATCGAGCGCCTGACAAAGCGGGTTGTCTGCGAAAACTGCGGCACCCCTTATCACCTCGTCTATTCCCCCTCAAAAAAAGAGGGTGTTTGCGATAAATGCTCCGGCAAGCTGGTCCAACGCTCTGATGACACGGAGACTGTGATCAACAAACGGCTCAAAGTCTATCACGACCAAACAGCCCCTCTGATTGATTTCTACACAAAGCTTCAAATGCTCCATTCAGTCAGCTGCGACCAGCCAAAAGAAAGGATCTACTCTGAACTGACCGCTTACATCCCTAAAAGCAAAAAATAAGCTCACTATATATACCGAAACAACCTGAAAAGTCGGTTTTTGACCGCGTCGGACAGTCACTGGATTTTAGTCCGCTTGCATCGCTCAACTTATTCAAGTTGAGCTGCTTCAGCGCCGGCTTCGCCTGACTTAAATTCAGGACGCCTCCTTGTCTAACTCCCGACTTTTCAGGTTGTTTCGGTATAACCCGATTCTTTAGGTTGTTTCCTCTCTAAGAGAATGTCTACGAACTTGGAGTTCGTCGGCATTCTCTGATCCTTTCTTTTTCTTATTTGATCAAAACTACCTCAGGTGCTATGCAGGAAATTAAATTTAAATTTCAACGACACGGCACACCTAGCGATAGAAGGAAAGAGAATGTCCTCCCGTTTTACCTACTTCTGGAAACAGCTCATCCCCTCTGAACTAGGCAGCTCCGATTTTGACACCCCTTTCGAGAAGGCATCCTACCAGTCGATATTCTTAACAGGACCTCTGAGTGAAAAATCCCCCTTGGCACAGGATGAACATCTGAAACCGTTCCGCATAAAAAGAGCCTCCCGCCGAAACGAGTCCTGCTGCTTCGAAGATATCGCCGGATAGCCGGCCCCCGCTCAAAAAAAGTGAATCTGGCGGTGTCGAACAGGCGCAGTATCTTTTCATCCGGCAATAATTCCCTTAAAGCAACTCAACTTCTCCTTTAACTGAAGCTCATTATTGTCCAGCCCGCCTTCGATCATCTGCTCCAAAATAGGAATAGCTTGGTCCAACAGCTCACACACTTCTGAGGCTAACCCGTTCTGCGACAATCGGTACACCTCTCCCTCCAAAATAGCCAGCTTCTCTTTTAACATCTCTTCCTGAACTAAGACCATATTTGGCCAATTGGCAGCCTGTACCATGCATTGATCTGCCAGCCCTTGATAAATATCCATTGCCTGCCGCAAGGTGTTCTTGCTCACCTCGTCCGGATGGGACGCCATTAAACTCAAAGCCTCGCGCGCAAGCGCCGCCGCCTCTTCATAAAGCCGGCCCATCTCATTTAAAGTCGAGATCACCTCTTCGACATTGTCCAAACGACGAGGGCAGCTCTGGTTTTTCACTTCGGCAAGCTGGGCCCTTCTTTCACTCTCTTGATAACAAGAGGCCGCTTTTCCAAAGGCCTCAGCGCCATCGATCAACGCTTGCACCAGCTTGATCTCAGCTTGAATTGCCTTTTTATCCTTCTTACACTGCTCTTTGACATCGGTCCAGAACTTGCGCTCAATTTTTGGCTTGTCCCCGATCTGTTTCAAAATAGAGTCGCAATATTGCACAGCCCTCTGACAGCAGGCTATTGCTTCCTGCAGCAAAGAAAGATGGCTTTCCCGCTCACTGATCGGCAGTGAATTAAACTCCAAAATCAACGCCCCGTGTTGATTCCATTCAACGGTGATCCTATCGATGATCTTCGCATGATCTTTTGCATAAAAAGAAGCACAGAGCAAACAGGGCACCAAACACAACAGCAGACAACAGCGCGCTAACCTCATAGAAAACCTAAAACTGAAAGATTCAAAAAAGAATTTAATAAGATAGCAACTGCTCCAAAACTCAGCTAGAGATTTTTTATAACTTCTATAGCGCTTCCGGTTGAAGTGGAAGGGATATATACCGAAACAACCTGAAGAATCGGTTTTCGGCTGCGTCGGCTTTTCTTCAACATGTTGATCTGATCCTGGGGCCGTGTCTATGAACACTGTCCCTTCGGA
>CAZEYJ010000304.1:0-6434 GCA_964516795.1 uncultured bacterium | reverse complement strand
GTCAGTTCTATTTAGAATCTTTTTAATACTGAATGTGTCTCAAAAATTGGATTTGAATAGTTTTGCTTTTCTTGCTTTAGCGGGAAGGGGTTTTCTAAAAAAAGTCTTGCGCAGACATTGCAAATTGCTTATAATCCCGAGATCTTGCGTATATCATCATGATTTCAGACATCCAGTCATCTGTCGAAGAGGCGATTGCCGCCATCGAATTTTTGAAGAGAAAAGAGAGCTTGGACTTTATATCCAAAGCCTCCGATCTCATTGCTGAGACTTTTAGCCGAGGAGGCAAAGTCCTGGTCGCCGGAAACGGAGGAAGCCTCTGCGATGCGATGCATTTTGCTGAGGAGCTCACAGGTCGCTTTAGAGAAGACCGGAAGGCCCTTCCCGCTTTAGCCCTCTCTGATCCCGGGTATCTCACATGTGCAGCTAATGATTTTGGTTTTGAGCACGTTTTCTCACGCGGAGTGGAAGCCTTTGGCAATGCAGGCGACCTCTTTATTGCGCTGACCACAAGTGGAAATTCTCAAAATCTCTACCACGCTCTTCTCAAAGCTCGGGAAAAGGACTTGAAGACGATCTGCTTCCTTGGAAAGACCGGAGGAAAGATGAAGGGGATGGCCGATCTGGAGTGGATCATCAGCGGGTTTCCCTATTCAGACAGGGTCCAAGAGGCCCATATGGCAGCCGGCCATATCATCATCGAAATAGTCGAAAAGAAGCTTTTTCAATCAGCTTTAATATAACCGCTTAATAATCAATTATTTATCGTAGGTTAGCGAAATGAAATGGCGGTTTTTCCCATTTCTTCATATGATTGCTCTATGAAGTTTGAACACTATGTCCTAGATTTGATCGATGGGAAGCGCTCATCCCCCTTAGTCAGCTGTTTTTTTGCTCTCATTAGCCGGTTATACCGGTTCGCCATTTTAGGGAGACATCTGGCCTATCGGAAGAAATGGCTGCCAACATTCAGGGTCTCCGTTCCAACTGTCAGTATTGGCAACCTCGTGGTGGGAGGGACCGGTAAAACCCCTTTGGTCCAGATGCTGGCCAATGCTCTTGAAGCGGAGGGGAAGATCGCGATTTTGACGCGCGGGTTCCGTTCGAAGGCTGAAAAGGCATTGAAACCGGTTTGTATCAACGGCGCCGCGGACTCTGAAGGGGTCGGAGATGAGCCGCTGCTGCTGGCGCGGACGACGCGGGCTTCTGTCTGGGTGGGAGCTGACCGGGTCTTGTCGGCTCAGCAAGCAAAGGCGGAGGGGGCGGCATGTCTGATCCTCGACGATGGCTTTCAGCATCGCCGACTGCTTCGGGATATCGATATTGTGGCGGTGGATGCGAACAACCCCGTTGGGCGGGGCAGGTTGATGCCTTACGGATTGCTGCGCGACGTGCCGGAGAGGTTAAAGGAAGCAGATTTGATCGTCGCTACGCATACTTCGGGCCTTGAACATTATGAGCAGGTCAAAAAAGGGTTGTCGCGCTATACTCAGGCACCGATTATGGCAATGCGCCATGTGCTGAACGGCATAGAATTCCTTAAAGGCCGGCTGATCGGTGCTTTTTGCGGCATCGGGAGGCCCGATTATTTTTTTGACGCTTTGCAGCAAGCGGGCGCACAGATCGTATTCAAACGGGCGTTATTGGACCATGAGGGCTTTACAGAAGGGGAATTGGACGCTTTTGCCGGGGCCTGCCAGGAAAGGGGAGCCCTCGATCTGGTCTGCACGGAAAAAGACTGGGTTAAGTTGAGCCCGGCAGCCATCGATCGATTAGCGCAAGTTGGCGTGAAGGTCTTTCCGATAGCGGTCCGTTTAGAGATGGTAGCAGGACAGGAGCATTGGGACCAGATCCTAGAAAAGATTAAACAGAAGATAAAGGTGAGCAGATGAGCGAAGAGATTAAAATTGTATTACCTAAACTTGGAGAGAGCATCCATAGCGCTACGATCGTTCAATGGTTTAAAAAGATCGGAGATACAGTCCAACTCGATGAACCCCTCTTGGAAGTTTCTACTGATAAGGTCAATAGTGAAATTCCCTCACCTGTCGCTGGGATTTTGCGTGAAATCCATGCCAATCCTGACCAAGAATTACAAGTCGGCGATCTGATCGCCGTGATCGCATCCGGGGCAGCTTCAGCTCCCCAAGCCCTGCAGCCGCCCTCTTCTGCTCCGGTTGTCAATGCAGCAGTCCAGAGCGGCGGAGAGATGAGCGATTTCTTTTCTCCCGCCCTTTTGCGGCTCGCTCGGGAGCAGGGGATCAGTCTGGATGAACTAGGCAAGCTTCCGGGGACCGGAGCGGGCGGACGCGTCACGAAGAGGGATTTGGAGCTGCACATCGAGAAGAAGGCAGTCAAAGCCCAGCCTTGTCCAGTGAGAAGCGCCCCGCTTGCGCCAGCTTCTACAGCAGCTGAAGTCGAGCGGCTCAAAATGACAGGGATCAGGAAGGCGATCGCCGATAACATGGTCCGCTCCTTTTATGAAGCCCCCCATGCGACCCTCGTAGCAGAGGTCGACGTCACTCAGATCATGAAGTTGATCCAGAAGGAAAAAGAGACGTTTGCTCAGAAAAACGGGTTTAAACTCACGATCACCAGCTTTGTTGCCAGGGCCGTTGCCCAAGCGCTGCAGGAGTTTCCGCTGATCAATTCCTCTTTAGAAGGGGATACCATCTTAGTTAAGCGGTTTGTAAACCTTGGGATTGCCGTCAGCATCGACCAGGGCCTTGTCGTTCCTGTTATTAAGCATTGCCAGAAGCTCGGATTGACGCAGATCGCCAAAGCAATCAGCGAGATTTCCTATAAAGCCCGCCATGGGAAATTGAGCCCCGAGGATATCTCAGAAGGGACGATCAGCATGACCAATTTCGGCATGTCGGGAGTGCAGATCGGCGTTCCTATTATCCGCTACCCTGAAGTAGCGATTGTGGGAATTGGGGCAGTGTGCAAGAAAGTTGTGCCGCTTGAAGATGATCTGCTTGCCGTCCGCAGCATGGTCCACATTTCCCTGACCTTTGACCACCGGGTCCTGGATGGAATGTATGGATGCGGTTTCCTGGGAGCCCTTAAGAAGCACCTGGAAGAAGACCAGATGATTAATTAACCTTCAGCAGAAGAAAATCCTGGAACGTCATCGAACTTGTAGAGATTTTCCGTTTTGATCACATCAAGTCCTGCATTGACAGCCTCATGCAGTGTTTTTAGGATCTCTTCATGGGTTGCTATCTGTTGTTTGTTGTGATGGGCAAAACGGAGCCTCCATTGGTCGACGCAGAAGGTTTCCGGATGGCCGTGGGGCCAGACGCGCACTCCTCGGTTGGTGACCATTTGGAGCGTGAGCGGTTCCCATTTTTTCGAGGAAGCAAAACGGATGAACTCCTCAGCTTTTCTTTTTGAATAGATATAAATATCGACGCCGGTCAGCTCCCGCTTAACTTCTTGTTGGACGGAAGGAGGAGGGAGCGTGACGAATTTTTTCGATTCTTGGTAGGAGACGGGGTGCAAGCGCGTAGGCTTTTGGCCAAGGAGCTTGGCCACTGCGTAGCCAAATTCTTTTGTCCCTACTTTTTCATTGCTGACCCCTTCTTTAAAAATATCGTAGGTGTGGAAGCCCTCTTCAATCGCTTTGAGCCAAGCGTTGTGAATCCTCTCTGCAACTTGATTTTCTCCCAAATAAACGAGCATCAGGATGCTGGCGAGCATGATCCCTGACGGATTGGCAAGATTTTGTCCTGCGCGCCGCGGAGCTGAACCGTGGATCGCTTCGAACATCGCCCCCCGGTCCCCGATATTGGCCGAACCTGCCAGCCCGACAGACCCTGAAATTTGGGCTGCGACATCGGAAAGGATGTCGCCATAGAGGTTGGGCATGACAATGACGTCAAAAACCTCAGGGGAGTCGGCGAGCTTGGCCGCCCCAATGTCGACGATCCAACTTTCATTTTGAATATCGGGATATTCCTTCGCGATCTCATGGAAGACTTTATGGAAGAGCCCATCGGATATCTTCATGATGTTGTCTTTGACGAAGCAGGTCACTTTTTTCCGTTTGTAGTGGCGTGCATATTCGAAAGCATATCGGATGATTTTTTCTGAACCTGGGCGGGAGATGATCTTGATCGACGTGCAAACCTCCGGAGTCTGCCGATACTCGATCCCTGCATAGAGGTCTTCTTCATTTTCTCGGACGATCACTACATCCATTTTGGGGTGCTTGGTAGCAACAAAGGGGGCGTAAGCGACGCAAGGGCGGACGTTGGCATAGAGCCCCAGCGTCGTTCTGATCGTCACGTTTAAGCTTTTGAACCCGCCTCCCTGAGGAGTTGTGATCGGCGCCTTTAAAAAGGCTTTGGTTTTGCGGAGCGTCTCCCAGCTAGACTGTTCAATCCCTGTAGGGATTCCTTTCAAATAAATTTTCTCTCCAATAGCGATCTCGTGATATTCCAAAGGAGCCCCTGCTTCTTTGAGGACGTGGAGGGTGGCATCCATGATTTCAGGGCCTATCCCATCTCCATGGGCAATGGCAATTGGTATTTTTGAACTGGCCATAAGATAGAGCTTCCTTTGTAAGGGGGCATGTCGGATTTATAAGGTTTTTTTTTGAAGACTTCAAGCAAAAACAGAAAATCACTATAGTGGTTATTGACACCCGGATTGAAATCAGGAAGCGCAATGGATTTCTTAAGAAATATTTTAGACGAACAGAAAACATATCTCGACCATTACTTTTTTTCCGTCGATTTGCAGCAGGCCCAGCAAGTCGTCGAGGCTTGCGCTGCCACGCCGGGGCTTATCGTCTTTACCGGAGTGGGAAAAAGCGGCATCATCGCTGAAAAAATCGCGATGACACTGATCTCGACAGGCACAAAGGCCCTTTATCTGCCCCCGACCAATTTTTTGCATGGCGACATCGGCATCCTTTCGGAGAGCGACATGCTTGTGTTGATCAGCCGCAGTGGAGAGACTGAAGAACTCCTTAACCTCGTTCCCTTTGCCAAGAAACGAAACACCCGCCTTGCCGCCATTGTTTCCAATCCCGAGTCGCGTTTGGCGAAATTATCCGATCTGTATGTCAACCTGCCCGTGGAAAGAGAGCTTTGCCCGTTTGACCTGGCCCCGACGACGTCAACGGCAGTCCAGCTTCTTTTTGGAGATCTTCTCGCCGTTGCCCTGATGCGGCTCAAGCGGTTCGATCTCTCAGCCTATGCCCTAAACCACCCTTCAGGCTCGATTGGTAAAAAGATGCTCATCAAAGTCGAAGATGTGATGTTCAAGGGGGCTCAAGTTCCTCTTTGCCGTCCGGAAGATCGCCTCATCGACGTCCTCGTCGAGCTGTCCGATAAGAAATGCGGCGCCCTGCTAGTTTCCGATTCAGAAAAAAAACTGCTGGGGATCTTTACTGATGGAGATTTGCGCCGAGCGCTACAGACAGAAGGTTCTTCCGTTTTGCATAAGCCGATGGGCGCATTGATGACAGCCTCTCCGCTTTCTGTGGACAAGGACATTCTTGCATGGGACGCTCTTAAGCAGATGCAAAGAGACCCCAAAAAGTTTGTCATGGTGCTGCCTGTTCTAGAAGAAGAGCGCATTGCCGGCATTCTTCACATGCACGCCCTCGTCCAATCGGGAATCGTCTAAAGAGACAGGCCCGAGAGCCCAATCCGCACTTTTTAACCCCGCTTCTCAGCAAATTTTCTTTACCTGCTTTTCTGAAGAGAGTATTCTGATCAACTGATTAATTACTTTAAAGCAGAGGAAAGGAATCCATGGATTGGAGTTGTATTTGGATTGTTATTGTGTTTGTCATCGGCTACACAGCAATTATTTTAGAACATTATATCAAAGTCAATAAAACTGCAGTGGCGCTGCTGATCGCAGTCCTCTGCTGGAGTTTTTATCTCGTCTGCAGCCAAGCTCCTGTCGAGGCAGACATCAAAGAGCTTGGGCATCACGTGTCCAATGTTGCGCAGATCATCTTCTTTTTGATGGGGGCTATGGCCTTGGTCGAGCTGATCGATTCCCATCGGGGATTTAAGATCATCACCGATCGGATCAAGACCAATTCAAAGCGGAAAATGTTGTGGATCATTTCCCTTGTCGCTTTTTTTCTTTCAGCCGTTTTAGATAATTTGACAACGACTATTTTGATGGTTTCTCTGCTGAGAAAGCTCGTTCCCAACAAAGAGGACCGCCTGCTGCTTTGTTGCGTCGTTGTGGTGGCTGCCAACGCAGGGGGTGCATGGACCCCGATTGGAGATGTGACCACGACCATGCTGTGGATCAACGGACAACTTTCGACCTTTTCCGTCATGAAAGCCTTGTTCATCCCCAGCGCAATCTCACTTTTGATCCCTCTTGGATTCTATACTTGGCAATCGCGGGGGAAATACTCCTCCCAGTCTAAGGCTACAGCGAATGCTCCCTCCGAGCCGGGG
>CAZEYJ010000303.1:0-4301 GCA_964516795.1 uncultured bacterium | reverse complement strand
TTCTCAAGCCTGATCACCCTTTTTGGGGTATCAAAAATCTTTGAAAAAAGGGCTTGATTTCTTTCAGGTAAGCGCGCTATGCTCACTTGCCGAATGAGCAAGAGCGAAAAACCCCTGATTCTCATCACAAACGACGATGGGATTAATGCCCCCGGCATCTATCACCTTTGGAAAGCCGCCAAAGAGGTGGCCGATGTGGCCATCATCGCCCCCAACCGAGAACGGTCTGGAAGCGCGGTTTCGATCACCTGGACAAAACCCATTACAATCGAATCGGTCCGCTGGGAAGAAGGGACAAATGCCTGGAGCATCAGCGGCACGCCAGCCGATTGCGTCAAAATGGGGGTGAGCTACCTCTTGAAAGAAAGACCAACTCTAGTCGTCTCAGGGGTCAATCGAGGCTCTAATGCAGGACGGACTCTCTATTATAGCGGAACGGTCGGCGGGGTCATCGACGGGGTCCTCCGCGGCATCCCAGGAATCGCCTTCAGCTACGGGAATATGGAAATCCCGCCGATCGATTTCGCTCAATCCTACATCAAAGCGATCATCGAGCAGACCCTAGCCCAGGGACTGCCGCGAGGAACCTTCCTCAATGTCACTTTCCCCGAAACCGAAGAGATACGAGGCTTTCGAATCGCAAAACAAGGGCAAGGCTACTATCTCGAAAATCCAGAAATGCGCACTCACCCCCAAGGAAGCCCCTATTTTTGGCTCGGAGGACAGTGGCGCTCTGCGGAAGAGGATCCCGAAAGCGATGTCTCTTTGCTCGAGCAAGGATATGTAACGGCCGCCCCGATCACCATTGCCGATTTGACCGACGAACAAACAAGACAAACTTACAAAACTCTCGAAGAAAAGATCTTCACTCTTGCCAAAAATCGGTCAATGGCATAAGATTTACTTTCGTTTTGGCGGGCGTATAGCTCAGTTGGTAGAGCTCCTGTCTTACACACAGGTGGTCATAGGTTCGAGTCCTGTTGCGCCCATCTCACTCCTTACGCGGGAGTAGTTCAATTGGTTAGAGCACTGCCCTGTCACGGCTGTAGTTGCGGGTTCGAGCCCCGTCTCCCGCGTTTTCTTCTAGAACAATAATCAAAAATTGAGTAGACTACCTGCATGGCGCAAAAACAGTCTCTCTCTTCTCACGTGTTGAATGGTCTTTGGATGGCGATTGGAGCTTTTTTAGCTGCTCTAGCGATCCAAGAATTTCTCGTGCCCAATGAGCTGATCGACGGAGGCGTCATTGGCGTGTCGTTGATTTTGGCTCGCCTATTTGGGTGGAAGTATTTGTCGCTATTTTTGGTGCTGCTGAATATCCCTTTTTTGTACCTGGCGTTCCGCTACATCCGCAGAAGTTTTGTGCTCCACATGATCGCTGCGGTCTTTTTCTTTGCTTTTTTTCTCTCGGTTTTGGGAGAGACTCCCCATTTTAATGCCGATCCGCTTGAGGCGATCGTGATTGGCGGCGCAATGCTAGGGGCTGGGGCGGGGCTGATCATCCGGCATGGGGGATGCACCGATGGGACGGAGATTTTAGCCATTCTGATCAACCGGAAGAAAGGGTTCACTGTTGGCCAAGTGGTCCTTTTCATCAATATTTTCATTTTTGCCGCCTACGGATGGCTGTTTCAAGACTGGCACATTGCGCTCCGTTCTCTGATGACCTACATCGTTGCTTTCAAGATGATTGATCTGGTCATTGCGGGTCTAGAAGAGCTCAAATCGGCTCTGATCATTTCAAGCAAACCAGAAGAGCTCTCAAAAACGATCACCCATGAGTTGGGCCTTGGATTGACCTTCATCAAGGGACGAGGAGGGTTTTCAGGCCAAGACCGGGATCTGCTCTTTGTAGTGGTAGAGCGTCTCGATTTGGCTCAACTCAAAGAGATTGTTCTGAGGGAGGATCCGACCGCCTTTATGGCAATTGAGAATCTTCATGAGGTCGCTTATGGCAAGGCAACAAAAATTGCCCTGCGGAGAAAAAAACGGCGCCTCTTGGGTTAAACCATTGTGTATATCTTCAGCTCATATGATCTAATAGGAGGGCGATTTGTTCTGGAGAAGGTAACTGGTTTTTTAGCTCTTCTGGCAGTGTCTTGACCATGTGATACGACGCAATATTGATCGGCTTGGTTGCGTCCTTAAGGGCATACTCTACGACTGTTCTTGTTTTACTCTTACAGAGAATAATCCCGATGGCTGGATTTTCTCCTTCAAGACGAACCTTGTCATCGAGGACGGATAGATAGAACTGCATCTTACCGATATATTCGGGGATAAATTCTGTCACCTTCAACTCGATTGCCACCAAGGCTCTTAACTTTCGGTGAAATAAGAGAAGATCAATAAAAAATTCTTGCCCTTCGATCTCTAAGCGGTATTGCGAGCCGATGAATGAATAGGAGCTTCCCACTTCCCGCAAAAAAAACTCGATATTTCTTACGATGGCTCGTTCCAATTCGCGCTCTGTGTGTTCATCCCCAATTTCTAGAAAATCAAGCGCATAGTCATCCCTCACAGCAAGCTTTGCCTCAGGATGAAGATTGGTCGGAAGACTTTTTTCAAAGTTCGACTGGCTGATGATCGTTTTTTCATAGGTGCGATTTTCAATATGATGGATCAATACCCGATATGTCCAGCCATTCCTCTTGGACATCTTCATATAAAATTCTTTTTCAAGAAGATCCTTACATTTCGATAGGAGAGCGACATTATGGGACCAGCTAATTTCTGACGACAGTGTTGTCAGTTTTTCGTTCCCATGATAAGACTTGTATAAGTCTCTCATTCTCCATAGATTACGAGATGAAAGCCCCTTGATGCCAGGGAAACCATTCTGAAGATCTTTTGCCAAACGCTCTACAACACTGTCTCCCCATTCACGCTGTTCTTGTTTTTCATGAATGGTCTTTCCTATGTCTCTATAAATTTCTATGAGCTCTTGGTTGACTGCTTTTAAGGCTCTCGCCTGAGCAGCTTTAATCTTTAAAACGATCGAAGCTAAGATGTCCTTGTATCCTTCAGGAAGAGTATCAATTTGATTATACGTGACTGCTCCCTCGCCTAAAGGCGAAGGCTTCTAGGGATTACTCCCAGGCCATCCAATCCGAGGGCCAAGATATTTTGCGCTGCGTTGAAATCTCTATGTGCTGTATACCCGCATTGGGAACAGCTGTGTTCTCTTTCTTTTAGCTTCTTTGGCTCCAAATGTCCACATTGTGAACAGACTTGGGCGGTGTATGCGGGGCTCACCAATCCCAATTTCCTACCAGCTTCTGCCGCTTTGTAGGTGAGGAACTGACGAAACTGATTCCAACTTGCGTCCATTATACTTTTTGCAAAATGAGATCCCTTTATCATATTTTGGATATTCAGATCTTCTATGCAAATATACTGATATTGATCGACGATTTTTCTAGCTTGCTTGTGGCAAAAATCTTTTCTTTGATTTTTGATTCGTTCATGGATTTTAGCTGCGGACTTCCCGACTTTCCGGCGTTCCTTAGTGCCTTTTTCCAGTTTACTTAGTTTACGCTGGGCTTTAGCAAGGGCTTTTTCCCCTTTTTTGAAAAACCTAGGGTTTTCAATCTTATCCCCGTTCGAAAAAGTAGCAAAGGATTCGATTCCAACATCCAATGCAATCGCTTCTGTTTTCATCTCCAATGGAGCAACGCTCACTTCACAAGAAAACGTAATATCCCATGCTCCCGATGCGTTTTTTTTAATCGTGCAAGTTTTGATTTCTCCCTCAATCATACGGTGCATCTTTACTCGAATGCGACCTATTTTAGAAAGGGATATTTCCTTGCCAACCAAGGTAAAACCACTTTGGGGATAGCAAAAGCTATCGTAACGATGGGTTCCACGAAATCTCGGAAACCCCGGTTTTTCTCCGGCTTTGCATCTACGAAAAAACGCCTGAAATGACTTATCCAAACGATCGACGACATTTTGCAATACTTGAGAATGCACTGTTTTCAGAGCAGGCTTTTCTTCTTTAAGCATTGGCAAAAGCATGAGTTGTTGATACTTCGACAGTGAGGTATCGAGTTCTTCGTACGCGACCTTTCTTTGCAAAAGGAGTTCATTGTACAAGCCTCGACATTCGTCCAATTGCGCTTGCAGCAATTTAGCTTGGGCTTTTGTGGGGCGCAGCCTAAATTGAAATGCCTTTCGAACAAACATGCATCCATGCTACGATTTGGCCTATGAATTTGTCAAACGATTTGAGGAGAGGAAGAAGGTGTGTTTTTATGGGGCGACAGTCTTTGGTCTCCCAGCTACTTTGCTGGAGCGTG
>CAZEYJ010000302.1:0-1836 GCA_964516795.1 uncultured bacterium | reverse complement strand
CAGGCAGCGACAAACTCAAAATCCGCAGCTATGAAGCCAATATCGATCTCATGGCGCTCCAGATTTCCGCTCGAATCAAACCCGACGCAACGCCGCTCGAAAAAATACGGGCGATTAATGACTATATTTTCTGCGAGATGCGGTTCCGTTTCCCTCCCCATTCACTCCATGCGAAAGACATCGATATTTATACCTTTCTCCCTTCGGTTCTCGATAGCCGCCGCGGGGTCTGCTTAGGCGTGTCGATTCTTTATCTATGCTTGGCGCAGCGGCTCGGGCTCGAACTGGAAGCCATCACACCGCCTGGCCACATCTACGTACGTTATGTAGCTCCAAATGGCGACATCACGAATATCGAAACAACCGCACGGGGCATCGACGTTCCCTCAGATCGGTATTTGGGACTTGAAACAAGAAAGTTACAAAAAAGGGACATCCGACAGGTCATTGGGCTTGCCTTCATGAACCAAGCTGCCGTGAGCTGGCACAAAAACGATCCGCAAACAGCCATTACTCTCTATGAAAAAGCAAAACCGTTCATGGGTGATGATTACCTGATCAACATGTTTCTAGGTTTCAACTTGCTCTTTGTTGGCAGAGAGAAGGAAGGGCGGGAACTGTTAGAAAGAATCAAAGGAACAGTCCCCGATCATGCGATCACTAGCGATTCAGTCACGGAAGATTATCTGGCGGGCTTAGCAACCGCTGATGCGATCCAAGCCATTTACACGGAAGTCAATGAAAGCAGGGACTCTATCCGAGAAAAGCAGAAAAAACTCGAAAAGGTCGTCGAACAATACCCTCAATTTAGACAAGGGGTCTTTCATCTAGCGACCACATGGCTCCAGCTTGGTCGGGAAAAAGAAGCGCTCCCCGTTCTCGAAAAATATATCGCGATGAACCCCAAAGACCCAACGGTCAATTACTACATCGCCGCCATCCACTTCCAAAGGCACAATTTCAACCAGGCTTGGAAATATCTTCGAGCTGCTGAAGAGATCGTTTTTGCCAAGGATCACAAACCCCACGCCCTGCAAGAACTGCGCCAGGCTCTTCAGCGCGCTTGCCCCGAACCCCAGGCTTGATCAGGGGCTCTTTTTTGTGGGATCGACTAGCGAATAACTGGTGCTTCGGCCACCTTCCTGATTTTTTATCAAAATGCCCCGATCGACGAGATCAAGAATGTCCCGGTAAGCAGTGTCTTGTGAACATTTCGCTATTTTCGCCCATTTTGACGTGGTTAATTTCCCTTCAAACCCATCCAGCAAACGATTCATAATTTTGCGTTGTCTTTCATTCAGTGCAATATCAGCATAGCCTTTCCAAACTCGCTCTTTGTGCTTAATGGACTCTAAAACCTTCGATGCGTTTTCAATGGCCCTGGCAAGGCAACTCAAAAACCACTGAATCCAAGAAGTGATGTTTAATCCCCCTTTTTGAGTCTGTTCTAAGATTTGATAGTACCCCTTCCTTTCAATCTGGATTTGCGAAGACAAGCTATAAAATCGACGAGAACTATTTTCTGAGCGAGCTAACAGAAGATCTGCAATCGCACGCCCAATACGTCCATTGCCATCTTCAAAAGGGTGAATCGTAACAAACCATAAATGCGCAATCGCAGCTTTTAAAACGAGATCCATTTTTTTATCTTGATTGATCCAATCCAAAAACTGATCCATATCACGGTCCACTCGAGCTGGCGGCGGACCCTCAAAATGAATCTTCTCTTTACCTAATGGCCCAGAAATTACCTCAACCCGACTGCTTCTCCAAGATCCCACTTTCAACTTCTTAAAACCACTGCGTCCTGTTGGAAATAGAGAACTGTGCCAGGCA
>CAZEYJ010000301.1:0-7971 GCA_964516795.1 uncultured bacterium | reverse complement strand
GTTGAGGTCCCAATCGGTCCCTTCTGCGCACTCGAAGATCACCTGGGTGCCGAGCACCTCGTGCATGATGTAATCTCTGTGCAGCTCGAAGGCCTGTTTGAGACGGTCTGTCGAGCTCAATTCAATGGCGATCCTGTCGGTGACTGCAAACCCTTGTTCGCGGCGCATCGTGTTGATCTTATTGACGATCTCGCGGGCAAGCCCCTCGAGAAGAAGCGGCTCGGTTAACTGGGTATCGAGGGCGACAGTCATCTCTTGGGCTGTCGCTGCGATGAGTCCTTCGCGCACCTTCCGCTCTACGGCGACATCTTCGGGAGTGAGGAGGATCTCCTCTCCTTCGACATGGATCGCCATGTTCTTCCCTTCGAGAAGGGTTGCGAGCTGGGCTTGGGAAAAGCCCATGATCGCCTTCTGTGTGGCGTTCATCAGCTTGCCGACTTTTTTGCCAAGGATGCGGAAATTGGGTTTAGCGATCAGCTGGACAAGGGACGCCTCTTCTTTTTCAAGGACGACATCTTTGACGTTCAGCTCATCGGCGATGAGATGTTTTTGACGGGAGAGGGCCCCATAAATGGCGTCGCTAACGGTAGCGATGTGCACCTGGGCAAGGGGCTGACGCACTTTCAGCTTATGTTCTTTGCGAAGACCATGGCCCAAACTGACGATCGTCTGGACATAAGCTGTCTCCTCTTCAAGCTGTTCATTGCGCAGATGAGGCTGATAGGCCGGAAAATCAGCAAGGTGGACCGATTCAGGGGCGCTGGCCATTCTGAGCTGCTGGTAGATCTCCTCGCTTAAAAAGGGGATCAATGGCGCTGTGATCTTCGTCAAAGTCAAAAGGACAGTGTAAAGGGTCTCAAAAGCCTCTTGCCTGTCCTGCGTCGCCTCTTCAGACCAGAAGCGGGCGCGGCTGCGCCGGATATACCAGTTGGTCAGCTGATCGATAAACTCAACGATCGGCCCTGTGACCTGGCTGAGCTGGTATTGGTCCATTTGTTCTGTGACGTCACGGACGAGCTTCTGGAGGCGGGAAAGGATCCACCGGTCGATCTCTGCTTTCGGCTGGGCAAATTGGCAGTCCTGAGGATGCCACTCATAGATCTTGGCATAGGTCGATAAAAAGACAAACGCGTTCCAGAAGGGAATGAGCGCCTGGCGCAGGACCAACTCAACTCCTTTTTCTGAAAAACGGAGATCTTCGGCATACACAGCGGGACTGTTGAGAAGATAAAGACGGATCGCATCGGCTCCATACCGGTTGATCACCGCGTCGGGCTCCGGATAATTTTTGAGCCGCTTCGACATCTTCGCACCGTCTTCAGCCAGGATAATCCCGTTGACGATGACATGTTTGAATGCAGGCTGGTCGAACAATGCAGTTGCAAGCACCGTCAGCGTATAGAACCAACCCCGGGTTTGATCGAGCCCTTCGGCGATGAAATCGGCAGGGAAGGCTTTTTCAAAGCGATCTTTGTTCTCAAACGGATAATGGTCTTGGGCGTAAGGCATCGATCCCGATTCAAACCAACAGTCAAATACTTCGGGGACCCGTCGATATTCTCTGCCATTCTCAACAAATGTCAGATCATCAATGAAATGGCGGTGGAGGTCGGCCACAGGTTTTCCAACACGTCTTTCAAGCTCTTTGATGCTCGAGATAACGATAATGTCTCCCTGCTCGCTGCGCCAGATGGGGATCGGCGTTCCCCAATAGCGGTTCCTCGAAATGGCCCAGTCGCGCGCATTTTCCAGCCATTTGCCGAAGCGGCCGTCTTTGATATGCTCAGGGACCCAATGGATCTTTTGATTGGCGGCGATCATCCGCTCTTTGATTTTCTCGACGGCGACAAACCAGGTGCGCACCGCTTTATAAATGAGCGGGGTATCTGAGCGCCAGCAGAAAGGATAGCGGTGGCGGACCTGCCCGTGATGGAAGACCCTCTTATCGTTCTTCAAGCGTTTGATGATCTCTTTATCGGCATCTTTGACATACTGCCCGACAAAATCGGAGACCTCTGAGGTAAACTTCCCGTTGTGGTCGACAGGGCAGACCAGCTCGATCCCTTCTCGCGCGCAGGCAAAAAAGTCGACTTCGCCAAACGCCGGAGCGGAGTGGACAAGTCCCGTCCCCTCTTCGGCAGAGATCGAATCCTCTAAAATAACGCGGAAAGCATTGGCTTGCGCACGGGAGGCAAAATAAGGAAAAATGGGCTGGTAGCGCCTTTTTTCCAAATGATCTCCCATAAATGTAGCGATAATTTCAAATTCCTCAGGCTGTTTAAAGTAATGCCCCAAGCAGGCTTTGGCCAAAATGTAACAATGGCCCGACTTCAGCTCCTTGACCTTGACATATTCCATCTCTTTCTTGGCCATAACGGCTAAATTAGAAGGGAGGGTCCATGGGGTTGTCGTCCAAACCAGCAAAGAGGTATTCGGCTCGTCCACTAAAGGAAATGTGACCGTCAGCGAAGGATCGTCGACATCTTTGTAGTTGAGGTTCGCTTCGAAATTGGAAAGGGGGGTTCCCAGCTTGGCCGAGAAAGGCATCACCTTAAACCCTTCATAAACGAGCCCTTTTTCATAGAGCTGTCCAAAGACCCACCAGACCGATTCCATAAAGGAGAGGTCCATTGTGCGGTAGGTGTTATCGAAGGAGACCCACCGCCCCATCCGGTTGACCGTCCGCTCCCATTCGCTCGTATAGCGGAGGACAATGCCGCGGCACTCTTCATTAAATTGGCTGATCCCAAAGGCTTCGATCGAGGCCGCTCCGGAAAGCTCCTTGGCCTTTTCGATCTCATTCTCTACCGGCAGCCCGTGGCAATCCCAGCCAAACCGCCGAGGGACATAATACCCCTGCATCGCTTTATAGCGGGGGATGACATCCTTGAGCGTTCCGGCGAGCAAGTGCCCATAATGAGGAAGTCCTGTAGCAAATGGGGGGCCGTCGTAAAAGGAAAAGACCTTCCCTTGGCGGCGGTTTTCAACCGATTTTTTAAAAATGCCCTTTTTCTGCCAAAACTCTAAAACGCGCTCTTCTCTCTGTGGGAACGACTCTCCGGAACTGGGCTCAAACATATCTTCTGCCTATGGTCAATAATCAATGATCAATAATCAATTTAAGGGTTGTAGGGTACCATTTAGCCCCTGTTGGAATCAAGTAAAGATTACTTCGAGCTTTTCTTGCAGTATACCGAACGTGTTTCAAAAATTGGTTTTGGGCAACGCGAAAGCTCTCGCGGTTTAAATTTTTCAGAGGGGGGCTGTATTGCATTAATACAGCCCCCCTCTGAAAAATTTAAACCCCGAGGCTTTGGCGCAGCCGAAAATCCAATTTTTGAGACACGTTCGGTATAAGAGAAAAAAAGTCTTTCAAAACTATTTCTTTACAATCGGCGAAGCAAACACAAAAAAAACGATTCAACTAAATCAAAATCTATTATAAAATGAAAACTAAAAACTATTAATAATTAACATTATGAGCAACCCAGTTAATAATTTTTCTTTTCACCCTCCTCTCCCTTCTTCTGAAAAAGAGGAAGCCACCGATTCCGTCCTTGAACAGGACAATCTAGATCTCCCTCCTATCGCCATCCTTTCAGATGATGTGTTGGGAATGATCTTTAACTTGGCGACACAAGGGGGAAAAGACCAAGAAACACTCCTTGATATCAGGGAAGTGAGCTGGCAATGGCATAACGTGGTCGATGCATGGGTCATAGGCCCCTGCTGGGGAAAGCTGCAAAAACAATGCTGCAATACTGCCCTGCACCCAGCAATCCATCAGATCCATGCCCAAGCTGATGATCTAGAAAAGGCCCCTTTGCTCAACCGCATTCACTCTCTCTCCTTCTCCTATTTCGCCCGCTTCTCCTACCTGACCGAAGCATTAAGAAAACAAGGCGCTCCGATCCCCAACTGCTACGACATCTTGGGTTTTGAGCCTCGTTCCTATCATGGCATGCAGAAAAAAATCGACTTCTCCCTTCAAGCGGCATGGAAGCGCATTAGCCGGCAGATCGATTTTGAAGGCGCTTTAGTCCCTGCCAATGCAGGAGCGATCCGCGCTTGGTTCGATGATCCTGCGCATCAAGCTCAACTGGAGCAGGTCAAAAAACTCAATCTAGCCGATGCGCCGTTAACAGCTTATCCATCGGAAATCTTCAAACTGGCCCGACTCAAAGAGCTGCACTTCAATTCCAACCGCTTAATCTGCCTTCCATCTGCAATCGGCGCTCTCACTCAGCTGACAGAGCTTGATCTCAGTTACAATGAGTTCACCACCCTTCCTAAAGCGATCGGCGATCTGGTCCATCTGCAATTGCTCTCTCTGAGCAGCAACAAGCTCTCTAAACTCCCCAAATCGATCGGCAATCTCACGCAGCTGCGCTGGCTCTACCTGGACAATAACCGGCTCTCAAAACTTCCCAAGCAGCTCGGCAACCTGGTTCGGCTCACAGAGCTCACTTTTTATACCAACCAGCTCACCAGCCTCCCGAAGACCGTGCTAAAATTGCTGGAGCTCCAAACTCTTGAACCACATGGCAACCCGCTACTCTTTCTTTTTGATTGCAATCTTGATCAACCTGAAGTGAATGAACTGATCTCCCCCATTCAATTCACTCAAAAGTACTTAAGTTGTTCAACCTATGAATGCCGCTCAGAGCTTGCACGCTTTTGCCAACAGGTCCACTGCGGAAAAGACCTTGCCACTCTGAACAGCACCTTTGAAAAGCTTTCTGAGCATATGCAACAGCAGATCTTTCAAACCTGGGCAAACAGATTTTTAATAACTGAGTCCCCTTCTGAAATAAAAGAAGACCTTCTGGCCAATCGAAAACATCTGATTGAGGCGGTCATCCTTACCATCAGAAAAAAACTCCGCTCACTACCTGACGAACAGCTCAAGGTCGCCTATGCACAGATTGCAACCTTGGCCAGAAATCGGAAAGCCGGTCCCAAATGGGGAAAAAGGCACGCCGCCGACAACATCATCCGCTTCATCGATGCGATCGCTTTAACGAATGAATCAACATATTGAAGTGGAAGGGCATACTCCGTTATGTTATGCATGAAAGCCAACGGAGATCACTATGTTCCGCTACCGCAGTCTTTCGCCTGAAGAGGAAACAATCATTTGCCGCGCGGGAACAGAACTTCCCGGCAGCGGGACCTATGACCAGTTCAATGAGGCAGGAGTTTTTGTCTGCAAGCAATGCGACGCCCCCCTCTATTTATCCCAGCATAAATTTTCTTCCGGATGCGGCTGGCCCAGCTTTGAAGAGGAAGTGGAAGGAGCCATTTCAAGAATTCCCGATCCCGACGGATCGCGCACCGAGATCCGCTGCAGCAAGTGCAACGCCCATCTCGGCCATGTCTTTATTGGAGAACACTTCACAAAGACAAACACACGCCACTGCGCCAACTCCCTTTCCCTCCTGTTCGTCCCGGCCTTTACTCAGCAAGGTTATGAACGCGCGCTATTTGCCGGAGGCTGTTTTTGGGGTGTTGAACATCTGATGCGCTCATTGCACGGCGTGGTCCAGACGCAGTCCGGCTACACGGGAGGCCATGTCGTCGATCCCACCTATGAAGAGGTCTGCACCGGGACTACAGGCCATGCCGAGGCCGTTGAGATCCTCTTCGACCCCGACCAGATCGATTACAGGGAACTTGCCAAAGCATTCTTTGAGCTCCACGACCCCACCCAAAAAAATGGGCAAGGGCCCGATCTAGGCCCGCAATACCGCTCCGCAATCTTCTATCTGACTGAAAAGCAAAGGCGGATCGCAGAAGAGCTGATCGAAGAGCTGAAAAGGCGCAAATACCAAGTCGCTACCGAGCTGCTGCCCGCTAGCGTGTTTTATCCGGCTGAGCCCTACCATCAGCAGTACTATTTTCACACAGGGAAGACGCCTTACTGCCACCGATGGGAAAAGCGCTTCTCTTCATAAAAGCAGGAAGGGCAAAAGCAGCTTGATGCACCTCTGGCGTGTAGTAGAGGAACTCCCCTTCCACGTCTCGGACCCGTTCGCAAAGCGTTTTTAGCGACACTTGGGCCAGATCGGGATGATCTGATGCCCATCCAATCGCCATATGGCCGCCCACATAAGTCGGCACAGCCACCACATAAAAAGTGGTGTGCTGAAAATGGGGGCCACGGTTGCGCAGTGTCAGATCGAGCTCGTCCCCTTGCAAAAAGGGAACCCCGTTTTGGTTCACAAAGATCCCGTTGGGAGCAAGGCAGCGTTTGCAATCGCCATAAAACTCTTCCGTAAAGAGGACTGCTCCGGGGCCTTGAGGATCTGTTGAATCGCAAATGATCACATCAAACTGCGTATCGCACGTTTTAACATAGGCCATCGCGTCTTGAATGATCAGCTCTGTCCGCGGATCTTCAAAGGCGTCGCCGCAAACGGCAGGCATCCATTGTTTAGTCGTCGACACAACGCCGGCATCGATCTCGACAACGACCGCTTTTTCCAGCTTGCGATGGCGAAGTACCTCCTTCAAGACAGAACCATCCCCGCCGCCGATGATCAACACCTTTTTCGCATTGCCGTGCGCCAGCAAGGGAACGTGGGAGAGCATCTCTGCATAGATGGCCGCATCGGCATAGGTCGTTTGGATCACTCCATCTAGCGCGAGCACCCTTCCAAAACGGCTGTTCTCAAAGATCACCAGGTCCTGGTACTCCGTTTTCTCTTCACAGAGCACCTCTTGCATCTGCATCTGCTGGCCCCATTCGGGATAGAGAGTTTCGACATACATCAGTCCTGCTGCCAATAGGGAGATCATAAGCTACCTCGAGTAAAAAAAAGATTAAAATGCGCTCAAAGTTATAAGAACTGAGGCTGATTTTTGCAATGCCAATCCGCGTCCAGCGAGTAAGAAAAAAAATGATATAAATGATAAAATGATATGCATGATAAAAAAAGAAATAATTTTCTCTATATCGTTCGTATCGTTATATCATTCACATCATTTCCTTGTTTCTTGCTGCGCGAGAAAAGAGGGACGACGATAGCAATGGCCAAAGCCAATGCGGCCCAATACCAAAGAATGCTGGAAGCAACAGCCGTTTTCCTAAACAGCGAAAGGGAAATAAACGACGTCGGGGCCCCAAAAAGCTGGGAGCCGAGGGCATACCCAAAAGAGATGACGAGATAGCGATGGGATTCGGGGACGAGCTGCTGCGCAAAAGCGTGATACGGCGCAAAAAAGGCCACTCCCAACAGCACCAAACAGGTCCTCACGGCAAAAAGCCCCCACAATGTCCCCCCTTCTAAAACCAAAGCCAAGGGAAGTGCCAAGAGGGCAGATGCCAACACGGTGTAGAGCATCAATTTCTCCCTTCCTATCCTGGCAGCCAGCCTTCCAAAACAAGGAAGAGCGGCAAAATCAAGAACGAGAAAGGGGAGGTTCAACGAGAGCATTGACTCTTTTGTCAGCGAAGAGACAATGGGGATGAACCCGTTCATCAAGACGATCGACAGCGAGTAGGTCGCATAAGAAAAGCCTGAAGTCAACGTAATGATACCAAGCGGGCCGCGCATCTGCCAGAGCGTTTGGAGCGTTTTCACACCAAAAAAGCTCTGGGATGGTGACGTTGCACGAGGCAGCTGGGTCCTAAAATAGCATCCAAACAGCGCCGTTGCCCCTCCAATCAGATAAAGAAAGCGCCATCCCGTATCGATCACCTGGAAATGGCCCAGGACAAACACAAGGACGGATGCCAATAAAATTCCTCCGATCGTCGAGGCGCCGTAGAAACTGCTCAGCACATCATGCTTCTTTGCAGGGAAGCCTTCCAAGAGGAAGATCGCTCCCCCCATCACCTCTCCGGCTGAAAGGAAATTTTGACAGACCCTGGCAACACAGAGCAGAATAGGCGCCGCGATCCCAATTTCCGCATGGGTCGGCAAGCAAGCGATCCCAACTGTCAAGACCGCCATGCCCAACAGCGTGGCC
>CAZEYJ010000300.1:0-4159 GCA_964516795.1 uncultured bacterium | reverse complement strand
GCACGGGAGGTTCAGCTTTTTTCTCCATCGTATCTGAAATAATATACGTGGAATGATGCTCTGAGCCCCCGCATCCTGCTAAAATAAGAAAAAGAGACAATCGAGCAATAATTTTTATTTGATCTAATGAACCCATAGAGAGCTATGCTTTTTTTTCTTCTAAAATCCCCTTTTACTCATTTTAATTACCTTTGTCCATGATTATTTCTTCAGAAGCATCTCCATCAAACGCCGGCATCGACAAATCCCACCCAGCCTTCGTGCATATCCAAGAGAGGTTCCTCCTGACGGGAGAAACATCGACCAAGACAACATTCCACGTTTCTCTGGACCTAAAGAGCAGCGGGGTTCGATTTAAAGTAGGAGACTCGATCGGAATCTTTGCAGAAAATGACCCAATCCTCGTCAATCACTTAATCGCCGCCATGCATGCTTCAGGAGAAGAGACGATTATTGATCCCCGCTCACAACAAGAATTTTCTCTAAGGGCCTTTCTTACGAAAAAAGCCAACCTCTCCCGCCTAACCTCCTCTTTCTTAAAACTTTTTTACGAATATGAAACGCTGCATGACAAAAAAAACCATTTACACCACCTTCTCCAGCAAGAGAACAAACCTCTCCTCTCTCAATATCTAAGTTCCCATGATCCGCTTGACCTATTCAAAGAATATCAAGAAGTGAATGTCCCCCTTCAGGAAATTTGTTCCCAATTCGGCCCTCTTTTGCCTCGCTTTTACTCTGTTGCCTCCTCTCAGCTAGCTCAACCTCACCAACTCGATCTTACCGTTGCCCTTTTTACCTTTACCCATTCAGGGGAACAACGATTTGGCGTTGCAAGCCACTTTCTCTGCCACACGGCCAAGATTAAAGAGACTGCTGTTCCCATTTACGTCCAGCCAGCCCATAGCTTCACCCTTCCATCTGATGACTCGGCACCTATTATTATGGTCGGTCCAGGCACGGGGATCGCCCCTTTTCGCGCCTTCATGCAGGAACGGATCTGCCGAGGAGCTAAAGGGAAAAACTGGCTCTTTTTTGGAGAGAGGAATCAGAAAACAGACTTCTTCTACGCCGACTACTGGCAACAGCTCACGAAAGACAACTTATTGCGGCTAGACCTCGCTTTTTCCCGAGACCAGCCGGAAAAAATTTATGTCCAGAACCGGATGCTCGAATCAGCCAGAGAATTATGGCAATGGCTTCAGGAAGGCGCTTATTTCTTCGTCTGCGGCGATGCCCACCGGATGGCCAAAGATGTCGAATCAGCCCTAGTTCAGATTGCGCAAACCCAAGGCTCGATGAGCGAAGAAACTGCCAAGGCCTACGTCAAGTCCCTGCGCACCCAAAAAAGATACCTCGCCGACGTCTACTGACCCAAAAAAAAGCAAAAATCGGCAAAAATCAAGTTTGCAAACAGCCTCTTAACATAGCCAGCGCAGCTTCGAAGAACGCTGCAAATCCCTTCTCAGTGATTGTCAGCATTTTTTGCCGTTTTTCAAGGAGATGGGGATTAGCTTTAAATAGGAATCCCATTAGCTGCTTCATTTTATTGATCTTGAGCCTTTCAGAGCTTTGCTCAGGAATTTCCTTTAAATAAACTTTGAGATAATCCCAAAGGTCTTCCCAACTAGGTTCTACGATCTTTCCTGAAAAGTGTGCGCGGATTTGATGAAAAATAAAGGGATTGATCACACTTCCCCTTCCGATCATCAACGCATCACATCCCGTAGTCGCCAGCATGCGCAGTGCATCATCAACATTTAAAATGTCACCATTTCCAACCACAGGGATCTTGAGGATCGATTTGGCTGCAGCGATCAGATCCCACTTTGCCGGCGGTCCGTATCCATCTACCTTTGTTCGAGGGTGCAAGGTGATATAACTGACCCCGCTATCCTGAGCGGCCAATAGATTTTCCTTAAATAAAGAGGTGTCCTCATATCCTGAACGCATCTTAATCGTTACAGGAACAGAAACAGCCTTTACCATTGCAGCAGCGACTTGATTCAAAAGATCTGGGTCCTTGAGCAAACTCGACCCTGCCCCACGCCCTGTCACAGTGTTAGAAGGACAGCCACAGTTTAAATCGATACGCGGAGCCCCTCTCTGCTCGACTTCACGGGCCATTGCCGCCATCAGTTCAATATCTGACCCCATAAGCTGCGCTGCAAGAGGAATAGGCAGCGTTTCGTCCGCTTCGTAAAAGGAAGCCAAACTCTGCACATGCGCATTAGAAGGGACTCTTAAAAAATCGGTCACCGCTTCGTCAAATCCTCCAACAGATGCCATAGCCCTGCGAAAACAACGGTCCCCGACCCCTTCCATCGGAGCCAAGATCAGATAAGGACATCCACAGGGATCTTTTGGAAGAAGCGTCATGAAGTTTCGACGGTCGTGATAACGCAAAAGCACTGAAGGCCGCCTCCACATCCGAAATCAGTCAGGCCATCCCCTGAAGTCGCCGTCATCCCCACTTGATCGGGATTCAGGCCCATGACCCGGGCAATATGTTCGCACATCTCCGGAATCCGCACCTGGAAGCGGGGCCTTTTGCCCTCGATCGTCAAAGCAACATGTTCTATTCGCTTATTGCCTAGCGTCTCTAAAGCTTTTTCTAAATAGACCTGGCTATCTGTGATCCCATCTTTATGGCACAGATCAATCGCAATTTTTCCAAGAATCGGGACACCTGTCACCGAAGTGATCGCATTACAGATGGCATGAAAGACTACATCTCCATCTGAATCTGCAGAAAGTCCTGGAGCATCGGAGAAAATTAAGCCGGCGACTACACAGGGCTTCGTCGAATCGGCCGATAAAAATCGGTGGCTATCCTGCCCGATCCCTACACGAACCCTATTAAATTTTTCTTTCATAAACAACGGTCTTTAGTAAGTTGTTTTTAATCTACTCTCTTTATCATGGCGCTCGAGGGCTAACTGGATAAGCCGGTCGATCAGATCGGAATAGCCAATCCCGCTAGCTTCCCATAACTTCGGATACATGCTGATCTTTGTGAAGCCCGGAATGGTATTGATCTCATTCACAATGACCTCTCCATCGGGCTTTAAAAAGAAATCGACCCTGGCCATCCCCTCGCAGCATAAGGCGCGATAGGCGTCAAGCGCCATGCTTTGGATGTAGGAGGCCAGCTCTTTATCCAAAACAGCGGGTATTTTAAACAAAGCCCCATTTTCATCGATATATTTAGCTTCATAAGAATAAAATTCATGCTGAGGGATCAGCTCCCCAGGCAAAGAGGCAATGGGATCATCGTTCCCAAGAACGGAACATTCGATCTCCCGACCGGGGATAAACTCTTCAATAAGCACTTTCCGATCGTATAAAAAAGCATTTTCCAGCGCCGGGACAAACTCTTTTTTTTCTTTAACCTTGACGATCCCAACCGAGGATCCCAAATTGGCCGGCTTAATAAAGAGAGGAAGGCCCAATTCGGCAACGACCCTGTCCACATCTACCTTTGTCCGGCTTGCCTCGCAAACGGTCACGAAACGGGCAATCGGGATTTTTGCATCTCTGAGAAGCCGCTTCATCACATCTTTGTCCATCCCGACCGCTGAACCTAAAACACTTGACCCAACAAAAGGGATGTTTGCCAATTTCAATAGCCCTTGGACAGTGCCATCCTCTCCAAAAGTCCCATGCAAAACCGGAAAAATTACATCGAGCTGCAAAGAATCCTGCAATTGGTTCCCCGAATAACTGACCAACTCTTTCCGATGGTTCTTAGGCACAAGGGCAACCGTTTCTTTATGTCCATAGAGATGAACAAGTTTTGGATTATCTGCATGCATCAAATACTCATATCCCTTTTTCAAATGCCACTCTCCATTTTTATCAATGGCGATAAGCAACACTTCATATTTATTTGGATCAATGGCATCGATCACGTTTTTTGCAGAGATCAAAGAGATCTCATGCTCCGCCGATTTCCCACCAAAAAGCACGCCGACGCGCAATTTTTTTGGACTCATAAAAAGCCTTATATGTGAAATTCTTAAGGGACAAGTTGGGTTAATATATACCGATTTATGCTAAACTTTGTCCAACAATTAATCACAAGCTATGAAACCTCTGCTCCATGTCGCAAATACATCTCTTGAATGGGAGCTCGAATCCTCTTTCAACGAACGCCTGC
>CAZEYJ010000299.1:0-10584 GCA_964516795.1 uncultured bacterium | reverse complement strand
AAGGGCTTCACCGGGAGTGGAATGATCGGAATGAACTGGTGATGGAGGTCTACTATGAGCAAGATTTGCCGACGGGGATTGCCAAGACCTGGTATGGAAAGGACAAGGTCAAGGAGATCATCCATTTGGAACGAGGAAAGCGCCAGGGTAAAGACGAGGAGTATTATCCTGATGGAAGCATTAAAGCGACCGCGGTTTATAAAGATGATCAGATCGACGGCGAGGTCAAAACATTTTTCGAGGATGGAGGCCTATGCGTAGTCAGGGCATTCCGTAACGGCCAGCCTATTGGAGAGCAGAAGGAGTATTTTTCTCAACAAGCGCTTGGCGCCGATCAGAGGTCTAAGAAAAAACTGCTCCAGCTTGCCCGCCACTTTGTTTACAATGATCAGGGGCTTTTTCATGGCGAACAAAAAACCTACTATCCCCATGGAGGAATTCAGACCTTGATCACCTATGAGAACGGTGAATTGCATGGCATGAAAGCGATGTGGAATGAAGAGGGTGTTCTCATGGAGGAGGCTTGGTATGAAAAAGGCAAGCTCAATGGCCGTTTTTTCGAGCGAACAAAAGAAGGGAAAGAGGTTGTCTACCAGTACAAAGACAATAAGCGGGAAGGTCTGCATGAAGTTTTTTATCCTTCGCATGAATATTTTGGCAAGGTCAAGGCTCTTGAAGTCAATTTTGTTAACGATCTTCCCGAGGGGGATGCAATTGAATATCATGAGTCTGGCAGCCAGGTAGCGATCACCCCGTATCATAAAGGGTTGAAGGAAGGGCTTGTACGCGTGTTTGGCCCCAAAGGGCAAGTCGCCATGCAGTTTGAATTCCATCAAGACAAGCGCAATGGCCCCGCTTTTCAATATTTCCCCGATGGAAAGATTTTTAAGGAAGTTCGCTTTGTCAATGATCTTGAAGAGGGGGAGGAAAAGACCTATTTTGAAGATGGAAGGCTTGCTAAGGTAGTCGTTTTTAAGAACGGAAAGATGGATGGCCTTTATCAAGAGTGGAATCAAGAGGGTTTTCTTGTTTTCGAAGGGGAGTATAAAGAAGGCAAGCGGCATGGCAAGTTCAACAAATATTATGAAAATGGAAAGCCTTCCGTGCTTCAAGTGTATGTTGACGATCAGTTGCATGGCGTTAAAAAAAGCTACGATAAAGAAGGCAAATTGACCGAATCGAAATACGATAAGGGCAAAAAAATCGCTTAGTAATCTGTTGCAAAAACTATTGTTACAGACCACTAGCTGTCTACAAATTCAAATTGATAGGCTCGGTTTTTCTGAATCGAGCCTTTTTTAGATAAAATTCTTGTCTAGAATTCTTGGCTCATTAAAATTAATGGTTTATAAATGATGATCTGATCGGCAGCTTGTTTTTTCTGGTTGCAGAAAAGGCGGCAGGCCATCGGGTTTGAACCTTTATCAAAGGTGGTGCCAATGTTCTGTCGTTTTTCCGGTTATCGTCGCTTTTTTTCAGTTTCTTCTCCTCGATTCGTTCAGTCTCTATGCTTGTTAGCCCTCTGTTATTTTAGCGGAGTAGTGAGTCTTCAAGCGGCATCTCCAACGATCGATCAAGTGCGTCAATTTTGGGACAAGCAGCCTTGCAATATCAAACACAGCAACGCTGAAATCGGAACACGGGAATATTTTGATCAGGTCGAGTGGCGCAAATACTTTGTAGAGCCTCACATCCCCGGTTTTGCAGCGTTTGAGGAGTGGAAGGATAAAGAGGTCCTTGAAATTGGATGCGGCATTGGCACCGACTCGATTAATTTTGCAAGGGCTGGAGCCAAGTTGACTGTCCTCGAACTTTCCAAAGAAAGTCTGGAAATTGCGAAAAAACGTTTTGAGGTGTACGGCTTAGAAGCTAATTTTGTTTTAGCCGATGCTGAAAACTTATCTGAAAACGTTGGCAATAAAAAGTTTGATCTAGTCTACTCTTTTGGGGTGATTCACCATACCCCCAATCCTGATAAGGTCATTCGAGAAATAGAAAAAGTAATCAAGCCGGGCGGTGAGCTGCGCATGATGCTTTATTCTAAATATAGTACGAAGAATTTTATGATTTTGCTCGGGCTTGCGCAACCTGAAGCCCAGTATGGATGCCCTATTGCCAACACATATTCTAAAAAAGATATTCTGAAAATGCTGTCTAATTTTAACGTTTATGATTGTCGCAAGGACCATATTTTCCAATACAAGATTCCTGAGTACAAAAAATACATTTATGTAAAAAGATTCCCTTGGAACATGCTTCCCCAATTTTTGATCAGACAAGTCGAGCATTATTGGGGATGGCACTACTTGATCAAATCAAAATATATGCCAAAACAACTTGAAGAATCGGGAGTCCGGCAAGAAGGCTCTTCAATATTTTGATCTGATTGGAAGGGAGAGTGTTCATAGACATTGAAAGAAAGACGATCCTCAAAGTTGTTTCGGTTAAAGGCCCAATGGAGCAAAGCACTTCTATTCAGCTTCTTTGCGGAATTGGTGGAGGATGGAGCGGCTGAATTGCCGGGTATTGATGAAGTGAAGAGTTTGGAGCTTTAAGGCATCAGGTTTGAGGTGTGCGGGGGCTCCTTCTTCGACAAAGACGATGGCTTTTACTTTGAGGAGTTGGTGGTCTTCCAGCAGGGTTAAGATTTTGGGGATCAGCGACTTTTCTGCTGACGCTGCATAGGGAGGATCGACGTAGACAATATCGAATTGGCGACGATTTTTGCCGAGTTTTTCTAGAGCATCCAAGGAGTCTGAGCGAAGGATTGTCGATTTGTTTTCAACATTCAGATGACGGATGTTATCGCTGATGCAGCTGAGAGCGTAGCGGTCTTTGTCAATGAATGTAGCATGGGAGGCTCCTCGGCTTAGAGCTTCTAATCCCATGGCTCCTGCCCCGGCAAATAAATCGAGGAAATCGGCCTCGATAACTTCATCCTGCAAGATATCAAATACAGCCTTTCTCATGATCCCAAGAGAAGGGCGCGTTTGAGGGCCTTTTGGGGTTTTAAGAGGTCGATTGCGGAATTCACCGCCTAGGATCCGTAGGCTCATTCAAAGGCTATCTCAGAACGGTTTGTTTTTAGGATCTCTTTTGCCTGTTTTAAATAGGCTGCTTTTCCTTCATCTAGGAACTTGGAGTAGCAAACATTGGCTTTTTTAGCTTGCCATTGTTTGACTAAATTGTGATTTCCTTTTTCCCCGTCAATAAAGGAGATTGATTTTCTTATTGATATCCATTCATCTCCATGTTTGCCTTGAACGATCAGTTCGAAATTGCAGGGTTTATCCATATAGCCGTAGAGGACATATGGCTGATGGGCATAAAGAGCTGGGAGGTGGAAGGAGGCTGGATAGAACTCGATATGGGCATCTGCGTGCTCAGGTATGGTTGTGATCATCATTTCCTTGGCTATCGGATCTTTCAAATCAAGGAGGAGTTTCCCTAATTTTCTAGGGAATGAGGCGTGGGTGTCCGAGTAGAGCAATTTGCCGCCGCTGATCGAACTGAGCAGATCAAGCATCAGCAGATTGTTTTTTTGCCCTACTGCTGCCGTATAGAGAGAGAGCTTTCCACTATTTTCTTCAAGCCATTTTCCAAGGATGTTCTGTTGTTTTGGAGAATTGTTCAGGGTATTTCCGTCAGTCAGAAGGATCGCCGTATGGACTTCCTCTTCAGATTTTACTTCTGGAAGGATTTTTTCTAAGGAAGCGTAAATATCGGAGCCGGCAAATAGGCTTCCGGCATTTTGCTTTTCTAAAAATTCCTCAGCTGCTTGGATCGATTTTGGCGAAACGCGCAGAGGAGAAGTAACGAATTTTGTGACTTTTTTATCGATGATATAAATATTAAATGCATCGCATTCTTGCAGGCATGTCAAAGCTTTTAATACAGCTCGTTTAAAAATAGAGAAGCGATGTTTCTGAACTGAATTTGAGCGGTCAATGATAAAATGGATGTTTTGTTTAAGGCTGTGTTGTTTAAGGGTTGCTTCCGGATTGAGGGCAAGGGAGAATAAGTAGCCCCCCTTTTCTTCATCAGGTAAGAACTTTAATTCGACTTTAAAATTGCGGTCCCATGAGTTAGCTAGCGCTAGAGAAGGAAGCTGATAATTTTCAAGATCAAGACCGCCCCCTGCCACAGGCAAAGCAGTCCTGGTTCTGGGGCGTTTGAGAGTTTTTGAAGCGAGCAGGTAAGAGTGGGCTGCCGCAGCTTTTTTTTCAGAGGGAGTTTTGATCTTGCTGAGCATTGAGCTTGAATCTGTGCTTAAAGTCATCGTTTCTTGTAGCGGAGGGGGGAAGTTGTCAGTGAGATTGACTGCATTTCTATCTATTTCCAGTGAGGCTTCAATGGCAAGGTCGCTGATGTGGATCAGGTCGTCTTGATCGGAAGAATCAGATGAAAGCCAATCTTCTGGAGATGCGAGTTCGGAAATATTGGGTTGGACAGGCTCATGTTCGATTTGAATTTGCGTCGCAAAGGTCCAGGTGCTTTCTTGTGGAAAAAATAGGGATTTGATGAGGGAGTCTTCGTGAAAAGCATATTCTTTTTGTAAAGATGGCGTCTCTGAAGAGGAGAGGTCCCAGCTGATCTTAGATTCGACTTGGATTTCACCAAGAGGAGACTCTTCTATATTTGGAGAGAGCGCTACCCCTTTAGGAAGTTCGATAAGGTCTAATGGTTGTTGGAAATGGGATGATTGGACGAGAACGTGTTGAAAAGCGTCTTCGATCAGACTGTTTTTTTGAAGCAGGTCGGAGTTTTCCTCTTCATAGTCTAGGAGCTCAGGTTCAGCGGAGGAGATTCCAAACAAGGAGTCCCAAGAGGAATGGATCAGGATAGGATGGGTGTAAAAGTAGATGATGCCGAGCAAGTGGAGCGCAAGGGAGATGGCGAGACATTTAAATAGGAGGCTTTTTTGTTTGATCAGGTTGAGTAAAAATGTCATACACCGCTCTCCATCAGTGAGGATGAGGATTCTAGCGCTTTGATTTCGTTTATCCGATGCTCAACACGCTGTTTTAGCTGGTCGTCGAGTGGTTGTTCTAAGAGGGAGTTGTATTGGGCTTGGATCCGGTGAAAAGCATTTGCTTTGTCTTTTTGCTCCGACAAAGCTGTCAGCCGCGCTTTTTCAATGTGGAGAAATTGGATGTAGTCTTGATAAACGGCAAATTGCTCTGGAAATTGTCCAGCAGCGGTCAGGTAATGTTCGACTTCAGGATCTGCTTTTGAGGCAAACTGAGCTAAAGTTTGCGAGATGAGACGTTGCTCTAAATTCAGTTTCTCTTCCTCGGGAGCTAAAGATGTTTTGATGTCGATGTAGGTCAGGGCAGCTTCAAGGTGCCATGGCTCTGTGACCAGTCTGCGTTGAATCTGAAGATCTTTAAGATCGTCATAAATTTCCTGTAATCCAGCTTCTTGTCCTTGTTTTTGTTCCTGGGTCAGAAGGGAGTAGGCAAGTTTTGATTTTTTGAGTTTTGCTGCCGCTCCAAAATAGGAGTGGGCATGGGTCGATGTCGAAATGAGAGAATTATAGGTATGCAGCGCTTCTGAATGATTTCCGGTCTGTTCGTAGAGTTTTCCTAGTTCAAAGAGGGTCAGGCGCCGATATTTCCAGTCGAAATCTGGGTGGGAAGCATAGTGTTTGTCCAGGGAACAGAGAAGGTCGATGGCGTCTGAAGGGCGGTTTGCTTCGACATACAATTGACTGAGCTTGATGGCCTCAGCTTCCATTTCAAGTCTTTCCTCAGAAATCGTAAGATTGGAGGCTCCGACGAGGGTTTCTAAAACAACAATCGCTCTTTTGAGATAGAACTCTTTTTCTTCAGATGAACAGTGTTGATAGCGTTGGAAGTAGTGGGTTGCAAGCCATTGCCGATTGGCATCTTTGACGATTTCTCCGCTGAGGAACAGGTGGTTGGCCGCTTGATCGACGAGTTGGATTTTTTGATCGGAGCTAGCTTCTTTGGCCATCAGCAGATAAGCGTTATAGAGTTGGACCCGTAGGTTTTTAGAGGGAGTTTGCCCAAGGGCTAGGGCTTTTTCAGCATGGTGGGCAAAGAGGCTGATATTAGCCAGATCTTTTGCATAGCAGTAGGCGATCAGTAAATGAGCTTCTGAGGATGAGAGATCATTCGAAAATTGGTCGACATAGGATTCCAGTGCCGTTAGGGCTTCTTCAGTCTGGCCGACTTCAAATAAAGTTTTCCCGAGGAGCAAGTGCATTTGTTTTTTCTCATCGGTAGAAAAGAGATTGTCTTCTTTCAACGAAATGGCAAGGGTATCGGCCAGTTCCTCTTTTTTAATTTTTTTAGTCTCCGGGGAGGCTGATTTCGCTATTTCGATTTGAGAGGTGATGAGATGGCGATAAGCCTGGTTTTTATTGGAGCTTTGGGGATAATTTTGAAGGAAAGAATAGAAGGCCTCTGAGCTGTTTTCCCATTGATGTGATAGGGAAAATAAAAGGGCTTGCTCATAGAGGAAGGTTTCCCTGTCTGTATGATGGGGGAATTGGCTGATGAGAGTTTGGAGGTCTTGTTGAGCTTGTTCTAACTCCCCTTTTTCCCTGCATAGTTGCGCGCGCATGAGGATCGCTTGGGCTGTTTCCTCTTCGTTAGGGAAAGAAGCGGTCAGCTTATTGACCGAGCGGTCGAGCAGCGGCATGTCCTGCGTTTCTTTAGCGCAGACCACCAAGCTTAAATAGGCGTTTTTAAGAAGTGGGGCGTCGGTCGGTTTTTGATCGGTGAACTGCAGTAGATGAACGATCGCGTTAGAGTAGTCTTTTAACGCAAATAAGCTTTTCCCAATGTAATAGCGCACTGTATTGAGATGCTCGACAGGTATGTAATTGAGAGCTTTTTCCTGAATGAGCAGAAGATCCCGGTAACGCTTTTGTTCATAGAGGAGTTGAATTTGATTGTAGGCGGCCTTGGGGGCCTGGGGGCCGTTCAGAAGATAGATCTCTCCAAAAGTGTCTATAGCGGCATTTTTGTCTACGTGGAGCTGCAAGGTTGCTGCTTGAAAGAGGAAAACCTCTTTTTGATCCGGATATTTAGAAGATAACGCCTTAAATAAAGATGCAGCCTTGGCATACTCTTTCAGGTGGGAGTAGATGGCTGCGGAAGGATAGAGGGCTTGGTCTGCGTAATCGGTTTTTGAAAGAAGTTCAAAATGGGCAAGCGCTTGTTTGTAAAGGTTCTCTTTTATTGCCCGGTCATTCTCTGTTTTCCCTAGATGAAATAGGGAATCGGCAAGCTGGAAGCGGGCTGCATTTTCCTGGGCTTTGTTTTTTTTTCCTTCATTTAGGAAAGTGGTCCCAAAGGTGGCGACGTCGTCAAACAGCTTCTGCTGGTAAAGGCAGTAGAGATGGTTAAATTGTGTTTTTTCCAGGAAAGGCTCTGCTTTGATCTGATCATAAGCGTCAAGAGCGGCTGCGTAATTTTTTTCTTTAAAGTAGAGGTCTCCTAACATGCTGTGGAGAGAGTCGGCATAAGAAGTTTGAGGGTGCTTTGCCAAGAAAGATTTGATCTGGGATTTTACTGTAGAAAAATCCCCCTCTTTCCAATATTCGGCAATCCTTCGCAATGCCAAGTTTTCTTCTGCAGAGCTTTTTTTTTCTGCAGAGAAGAGAGGCGTTTGGATAGAAGAACACAAGATAAAAAGTGCAAGCCAGCGGTTTTTCATATAGATCCACCTCATTGATTTTTTGATTATACGCACCCCCTATTAATTATCAAACGCCGATTCGTTAATAACCCAACTTGTCCCCTACCCTATCTCACAACACTTCTTAAGGGAGGATAGGAGACACGTTCGGTATATATGATTAGTTTGCCTGGGATTGCTTCACCTGTTCTTCAATCCAGGGGTACAGTTTGCGAAATCCTTCTTCTAGTGTTTGCGTCGGACGCCAGCCGAGGGTTTTCTCGATGAGCCGGTTGTCTGAATTTCTTCCACGGACCCCTTCAGGGCCAGGAATGTTTTTTACAGTGATCTCTTTTCCTGCGATCCGTGCGATCATCTTGACCAGGTCGTTGATCGAGATTATTTCATCTGAGCCTAAATTCATAACGGGAGGAGCTTTTTCTTCTTTCATCACGCGCCGTATCCCTTCGAGACATTCGTCGATGTAGAGAAAGGAACGGGTTTGGTCTCCCTTCCCCCAGACTTCGATGGTGTCTTGTTGGTTGGCGCAGGCTATTTTGCGGCATAAAGCTGCAGGAGCTTTTTCCCTTCCCCCTTGCCATGTTCCCATGGGGCCAAAGACGTTGTGAAGCCTGACGATCCTGACATCCATCCCATAATCGCGCGCATAAGAGAGGTACAATCTTTCGCTAAATAATTTTTCCCATCCATATTCCGTATCGGGATCTGCCGGATAGGCAGAGTCTTCCGTGCAAACGGGGTTGTCCGGATCGAGTTGGTTATATTCGGGGTAGATGCAGGCCGATGAGGTGTAGAAAATCTTCTTCACCCCCGTTTGGCGGCTTTTTTCAAGGACATTGACGTTGATGAGAACGGAATCATGCATGATTTCAGCGTCATGATAGGAAATAAATCCCATCCCTCCCATGTTGGCAGCTAATTGGCAGACTTCATCAAAAGGTTTTTCAGTTCCTGAAAATGCTTTGTCGATTCCTTCAAGGAAACGGAGATCTGCAATGATGAAATCGTCTGCATCGGTCTCTCCGAATTCAGGATATTTGATGTCGACGCCTCTGACCCAGTATCCTTCTTTTTTGTACTGGGTGACCAAGTGGGAGCCGATGAAACCGCCGGCCCCGCATACCAGTGCGGTCTTCTGTTCTTCTTGAGCAGAAAGGGTAAAGTTGAGTAGCAATCCTAGAGCAAAAATCCATTGTTTCATTTGGAATCTCCTTCATTTGCTTGATAGTTGAACAGGTCGCCGTAAAGAGCTTGGATTTCTTTAATTACACCGGGCTCATCGATGATGGTCACTTTTTTTCCCTGCTCTGCGATCAGTTTTGCTACTGCGAGTTTTTGAGATGCGTAGATAATTTTGACGGGGCAGTTGGGTTTATAAGAGACATCTTCAAAAAAATATTCATCGAGGTCGTGTGCAAGGAGCTGCTGAGCCATGAACTGGGCGTGTTGATCATTCGCTGCGTCAGTTGCTCTAAATGTCAGAGGTTCGATGCCGATTAGGTCGGCATAATCGGCAAGGGCCCGGTTGTCGCGGACAAAACATGGGCCGCCAAAGCCGTATCCGGGCAACAGGTACTTTGAGCCTACGCGGCTATCTTTCCCGATGGCTTTGAGGATATCATACTTATTTGCCCCGGGTGTTAGGTCGGCGATATCTCCTACGAGGTTAGCATAAGCGACTTTGTTGGTGACAAAGCAGTTAAGCGCTAACTTCGTGATTTCTGCGCTTTCAACCGACATGCGTGCGACATGGGGTTGATTTTTCCACATAGAGCGATGGAGGCTTTCAATCAAATCTCCAGCTTCTGCCGAACCTTCTCCAATAAGGACCATGTCGGGAGTGGCCAGACCTTTGATGATTTCTCCCTGCGCTACAAAAGGGGGATTATAGCTGAGGGTGATGTTGCTGCAATCGGCAAGCAAAGTAGCGGCGGTTTTACTGACGTATCCGGGAAACACCGTAGAATTAATGACGATATGTTTATTGCTGACTTGATGGGAATTGATATCGGCAAGAAGGGAGGAAAGGGCGTTGAACTCATAGCCTTCCGTTCCTGTCGTTGTTGAAACGACGATAAAATAGACGTCAGCAAATTCAAGTGCTTCTTGAAGTGATGTCGTAGCGCGGAAACGCTCGCTTTTTTGAAGCATCTCAGTGAGGCCGGGTTCTCTGATATTGAGAGTTTTGTTGTTAATGAGCTGAATGTAGTTCGGGAAGACGTCCAGCCCTAAGACATTGTGGCCTGCCTGGTCGAGGCACAGGCAGTAGGTCAGGCCTAGCCGTCCAATCCCAATGACTGTTACGTTTTGAGAGAGCAGTGGGGTGATGAAACCAAGAAAACAAATTGCAAGAATGCGTAGGATCATTGTCATTGTTATTCGCTCCTGTTGTGGGCCGGCAAAGGAAAAAGGGAAAGAAGGTTTCTTTTCCTCCGTTGTCTTAGACCTGCCTTGTTCGAGTTGAGATTTCTTTATATGTTCTAAATAAAAACAGCCCATTAAGTCAATTTTTTTGTTCCGTTGCTATTTTTGTTTTGAGTTGCTAGGATCTTCACTTTGCAACTTTTCTGAATCAGTCTAGCTGTGCCCTGCAGCCCGATTCGTCCAAGAAAATTGCAAAATTAAGGAGATGATTGCATTGCAATTTTGAACCAGGGATCCTATGCGCGCAAAATGCGTTTTTGTTTTTTCTCTGTTTGCCGGAATGGTGTGCCTGGATTTAAATGCGATCATTTCTTTACCAAGGCTTGGGCCCGGCCAGTTTGGCAATGATTGTTTTCGCCTGGCGGCCGTGATTGCTTTGGCCAAGGAGAATGATTGCCCCCTTTGCTTACCCGACTTTTACTGCTGGATTCCCAATTCTCCTCCTGAGGTGTTTGAGTATTATGAATCTGTCTACAGGCGGATTGGGGAGGA
>CAZEYJ010000298.1:0-6705 GCA_964516795.1 uncultured bacterium | reverse complement strand
GTCCTCATGTCGATTCCTGCAGCAGACTTCCAAATGCATAACAGTCTCTTTTTGATCGCCCACTTCCACTTTGTGATCATAGGAGGCGTTGTCTTTGGGTTTATGGCGGCCTTTAATTATTGGTTTCCCAAATTTATGGGTTTTAAGCTCAATGAGAAGTTGGGCAAATATGCTTTTTGGTTTTGGCTAAGCGGGTTCCTGATCGCTTTTTCTCCTTTGTTCTTGCTGGGGTTCATGGGGGCAACGCGCCGGCTTAACTATTACAACGTCCCCGATTGGCAGCCGTTGTTCATTGTTGCTTGCATCGGCGCGCTTTTAGTCCTTGTCGGCGTCGGGTTCCAAGCTCTGCAAATTTTTGTCAGCATCCGCGATCGCAACAAAAACCGGGACCTTACAGGCGACCCTTGGAATGGGAGGACGTTGGAATGGTCGACTTCTTCTCCGCCGCCATTTTATAATTTCGCAATCCTTCCCGAGGCCCATGACCGCGATGCCTTTTGGGTGATGAAGCATGGCAACATCCCGAAACCGAGTGTCATGAAGTACCAAGAGATCCATATGCCTAAAAATTCTTCGATGGGATTTTACATCGGGGTTTTCAGCTTCCTGCTCGCTTTTGGCCTGATCTGGCACATGTTCTGGCTAGCCATTTTAAGCGCGATCGGGATCGTCGTCTGCGCGATCATCCATTTATCGGACAGACACCCTGAATATACCGTTACGGTGCAGGAAATTGAGAAAATTGAAAGAGGGGGCAAGCGCGCATGAAACAGTCGATACCTATCGTCCACGAAGCTTATCCGGATACCCACCATGATACGTATTCGCGGACTATCCTTGGATTTTGGCTCTATTTGCTCAGCGATTTTATTTTATTCGGAGCGCTGTTTGCCACCTATGCCGTCTTATGCAATAACACCTTTGGAGGCCCTTCGGCGGGTGAGCTCTTCAACCTCCCTTCTGTCCTTCAGAGGACGCTTGTTTTGCTGTTAGCAGCTTTCACCGTAGGACTTGCAGGGACATCGGCCCATCGCCGCCATAAAGCCTGGACCTTGTCCCTGTTTGGAGCAACGTTTGTGTTGGGATTGCTTTTTTTGGGAATGCAAATTAGCGAATTTTGCACCTTGTTGACAGCTGGACATAGCTGGAGAGAAAGTGCTTTTCTGTCCGCTTATTTCACGTTGTTAGGCACGTTTTCCTTTCACATCGCTCTTGGTTTGCTGTGGATCTTAGTCATGGTCGTTCCCGTTTGCTTCAATCGGATCGATGGGGTTGATATCCGCCGCTTGACCTGTTTGAGAGTGTTTTGGCAGTTCTTAAATATTGTTTGGGGTTTTATTTTTTCTTTTGTCTACCTTTTGGGGGTAAAATAAGATGATCGACTTACGTCATGGCTGGAATATCAGCTTTAAACCCCAGTTTTTGGGATTTATCCTGTCGCTGATCTTGACGGTGGCCCTTTACCGGATTGTCACCCATCACCAGCTGAAGGAATCGACATTGCTGGTGACCCTGTTTTCGATAGGCATTTTGCTGGCTGTGGTCCAGCTTGTCTTTTTCCTTCACCTTGGGCTCGAAACAAAACCGCGTTGGAACCTGATCACTTTCCTCTTTACCATAGGCGTGATCATTATTGTGATTGCCGGCTCGGTCTGGATCATGGACAATTTGGATTATAACTTAATGCCGCAGATGTGATTTAGAGACTGTTAACGAATTCAAGGGTTGTCTCGTTAACAGCGCCTTAGAGGTCTTCCAAAAGAGCATTGCATTGGCAGAGGCACTCTTTCGTGCATCCGCAGACCTCGTCGCAGGAGCAAACAGGCTTGTTGCAGTCTTCTTGGGCCGAAGGTGTTGTAGAAGGCATTGCCGACTCTGAAGAATCTGGTGTAATTGTAGGTTTTGGCGGGTTGCAAGAGGCAGCCCCGAGGCAGCATGCAAGAACGGAAAAAAAGAGTGTTTTCATCAACATAAAGTCTCCTTTTAGGACGAGGTATTTTTAATGCAGACGATATCGGCCTCTTCATATTTTTGTACAGTAAAAGCCTATTGTCTACTGACGAAGCCGGGGATTATTTTCGGCAACCTGATCACGATGATCGGTGGATTTGCGCTTGCCTCGCAAGGTGCGATCGATCCGATCCTAATGCTTGCAACGTTGATCGCGCTCAGCTGCATCATCGGATCGGCATGCGCCTTCAACCATTACATCGACCGCGAAGCAGACCAAAAAATGGCAAGGACGAGGAACCGTCCTTTAGTCCGAGGCGATATTTCCGCAGTCAGCGCCCTTGTTTTTGCAACCCTCCTTGGGGTATTCGGGGTGGTGTTCTTTCTATTGTTTGTGAATCCTTTGGCGTTGTTCTTTGCGCTGATTGGATTCTTAGTCTACGTTGTTTTCTATAGCTTTTTCAAATACCGTTCGACCCATGGGACATTGGTTGGCAGCATCGCCGGCGCTGTGCCTCCCGTGATCGGCTACTGTGCGGTAAGTCACCATGTTGATCTGGCGGCAGTGATCTTATTTGCCATTGTCGTCACGTGGCAGATGCCCCATTTTTTTGCGATCGCTATTTATCGGATGCAGGACTATCGCAATGCGTCCATTCCCCTCCTGCCTGTTAAAAAAGGGATCGGACGAACGAAGCTCGAGATGTTCCTTTACGTCGCGGGCTTCATCCTCGCTTCAAGCCTCTTGACCTTTTTCCATTATAAGAGCTGGGTTTTCTTAGCCATCGCCTTGCCCCTTGGATTGAGCTGGCTGATCCTTGCTTGGCAGGGGTTCAAAGCCGCTAATGATGTCCTGTGGGCGCGGAAGATGTTCTTCTTCTCCATAATCATGATCATGGCTGAGTTCGCTGCCATCGCCCTCGTCTAAGAGACTGTTAACGCATTCAGTCATCAAGTCGAGGTAACTAATTCCATCGCATCAATGAAACGGATGGTGTTCCAACAGGCATCCTCTTCCGGTTGTCCTGCTAGGATCGCAACTTGAGCGTAAGCTTGATTACGTTGTCTTCTAGAGAGGGATCCCCATTTATCTTGCAGGGCTGTGATCACAGCTTCAACACAACTTGCCCGGTCGGCAAAGAGGTCTGCTCCTGCTTCAGATGATGAAGGAATAGCTGCCCATGCCTGACGGATCCGCTGTTGCATTTCATCGGAGAGTGTTTCAAATGTGCTTCTTAGGAGATCCTCTTGCTTGCCGAGGTGGATCTGTTGGCAAAGAGAAGCTAGCGGCGTTTGGCACCTGTAACTTGAGCAAGCTGAGAATGTGGTCATCGTGTTCTGAAAATTTACACTTTTCCAAGAGCTAAGTTGATTAAGATCTTTATCCAAAATGAAGATGAGCGGGTTATCATCAAGACGAAACCATGCTAGCTGAGAGAGTTTGCCGATTTCAGAGGGGAGAGCTGTGATCCGGTTTTCATTAAGGTCAAGCGCTTTTAGCTGAGAGAGGTTACCGATTTCAGAAGGGAGGGCTGTGATTTGGTTTGCATAAAGGCGAAGTGTTTTTAGCTGAGAGAGTTTGCCGATTTCAGAGGGAAGGGAAATGAGTTGGTTTCCATAAAGGTCAAGCTTTGTTAGCTGAGAGAGGTTGCCGATTTCAGGGGTGAGCGCTGTGGTTTGGGTGTTTGAAAGGTATAGCTTGATGAGCTGAGAGAACTTGCCGATTTCAGGGGGAAGAACTGTCACATTCATATAAGTTAGGTTTAATTCTGTAATGAGATCGATTTTGCCTGCATTGTCGCGATCATTCAGCCATAGACGAATGGCCTCTGCGTTAGCAGGAATAGGCGCTCCTTTAAAATTGATTTGTTTCTGAATGTGCGTCCATGCGGTTTCGACGGCGGCCTCTAAACGTTGTTGCATGTTCTCATAGACAGAAAGCTCCAAGCCAATGACGGCATGCGCGGCAGGGATCGGAGCCCCTTTTTCTCTTAAGCGTTGGGTGAGTTGAGAAAACCGGCTGAACCAAGAAGGGCCCATGGATTCGATCCTATTGAGCAAAGACGCTTGTTCCCATGCATCCCATTGCGTATAGCCGGGATCAATAGCAGAGGCGATCACGCCAGAAACAAAACGGTTAACAAAGACGATCTGATGGACTAGGCTGCGAAGAGAGGGGTTCTTGACCTCATTGTGCAGTTTGCTCCAGCTGTTTTTGAGGTGATAGGTGTCTATGATATCGGAAAATTTCCGGTTGACCGCTCGGATGGCACAGAGAGTATTTTTATCTCGGTAACCGTTTGTTGCACGGTTGAAAATCTGGATCCATGCATCATCGGCAAGCAGATCGATCGGGGCTTGGGCTTCTTCGACCTCTTTTTTTCTCTCTTCACGACAAGAAGGTACGCTGCTGGAAGGCATACTAAAAAATGCCCCTGTAGAAGAAGAACTGCTGATAGCATGTGTCATGTTCAACTCGTTAAACAAGATGATGTTTATTTTTGTGTGACCAATTCCATCGCATCGATTAGGCGGATGATGTTCTCTTCCGCATGAGCTTTGCCCCATGAGACATCCTCTTTCTGTTTTCCGGCGAGGATCGCAACTTGGAGGTAGACCTGATTGCGTTGCTCTTCAGAGAGGGATTGCCAGTTGTTTTGTATGGCTGTGATTATAGCTTGAACACAACTTGCCCGGTCGGCAAAGAGATCTGCTCCTGTTTCAGATGATGAAGCGGATGGAGAGGGAATAGCTGCCCATGCCTGACGGATCCGCTGCTGTATTTCATCGGAAAGTGTTTCAAAGGTGTTTCTGAGGAGATCTTCTTCTTTGCCGAAGTGGATCTGTTGGCAAAGGGAAGCTAGCGGTGTTTGGCAATTGTAACTTGAGCAAGCTGCGAATTTGTTAATCATGTGCCGAAAATTCAAATTTTGATGGGCGTTAGGTTGATGAAAATCTTTATCCAAAATGAAGATGAGTAGATTACCATAAGGGCGAAACCATATTAGCTGAGAGAGGTTGCCGATTTCAGGGGGAAGGGTTGTAAGCCGGTTTTTAGAAAGGAGAAGTTCTTCTAGTAGAGAAAGTTTGCCGATTTCAGGGGGAAAGGCTGTGATTTGGTTTTCACAAAGATATAGCTTTGTTAGTTGAGAGAGTTTTCCGATTTCAGGAGGGAGGGCAGTGATTTGGTTTTTATAAAGATAAAGCGCTTTTAGCTGAGAGAGGTTACCGATTTCAGTGGGGAGAACTGTGATTCGGTTTTCAGAAAAGTCAAGCATTGTTAGTTGAGAGAGGTTGCCGATTTCAGGAGAGAGAGCTGTGATTCGGTTTTTCTTAAGGTAAAGCCTTTTTAGCTGAGAGAGGTTTCCGATTTCAGGAGGGAGGGCTGTGATTTGGTTTTTAGAAAGGTCAAGTGCTATTAGCTGAGAGAGTTTGCCGATTTCAGGGGGGAGGACTGTGATTTGGTTTTCAGAAAGGTGAAGCTCTATTAGTTGAGAGAGTTTGCCGATTTCAGGGGGAAGAACTGTCAAATTCATTTTCGATAGGCTTAAATGGGTAATGCGAGCAATTTTTTCTGCGTTGAGGGGATTGTTTAGCCACTCGCGGATGGTTTTTGCATTAGCTGGGATAGGCGCTTCTTCGAAATTGATCCGGTTCTGAATGCGCGTCCAGATGGTTTCGAGGGCTGTATCGAGCCGCTGGTGCATCTCTTCGTAAGACAAAGGGTCAAATCCTATTACGGCGGAGGTGTCGGAGATGGGAGCGCCTTTTTCTCTGAGATTTTGGGTGAGTTCGACGAACCGAGAAAAATAGGTGGAGTCTAAAAAAAATGCAGGTTGATCGGTTGTAAATTCATCGATCTCCATGGAAACGGACTCATCGCCTTCAGACCCATCCGTGATCATGGGACTAGATGCAGAATGCTCGATCGAGGAAATGTTGGTTGCTAAATCGGGACATTGAATTTCTGTGATCAGCCTTCCCCACCAGACTTTTATGTTATAAGCATCTGATAGATTATGCCATGTTTTGCTGACAGATCGGATCGCACAGAAGGTTTTTCCGTCTTGGCCATTTTTTGTCGCGTAGGTAAAAATCAGGCTCAGCGTATCGGCATTGAGCAACCGATCGACCGGGGCTTGGGCTTCTTTTCTGCTGATGGGGACTTCTTCTTTTCCCTTATCGAAAGATGCAGTTGTTCTAGATTGATGAGTTAATGAATTAATTTTATTTAACATGTTAAGCTTGTTCTTTATTTATTTTGATTGATTTATTGTACCGTTAAATAGTTTTTGTTTCTATGTATTTAGGAGGATTCCTCGATGACTCATTTTTTTAGAGTCTGTCGTTGAAGGAATTGAAGAAGGGGTGTATACTGGCCGCATCACCAGAGGTGCTGCAATCTAAATTGCGGCTGAAAGGACACAGCGTCCAACTCTTAGGAGACTGTTAACAGTCTCTAGACTTGATCCGGATAATGCCGGCGTAAGGAGAGTGCACCATGTCAGTTCGTTCGACGACCGTTCGTTTTTGGAGTGTTTGGTTAGGGAACCTTTTTGAACACTACGACACCGCCCTTTATGGGTTTTTGTCCCCCTTTTTAGCCCCCCTGTTTTTTCCGCAAAAAGATCCGATCACAGCTTTGGTCTTGACCTATGCTCTGATCCCCCTTGCGATGCTTGCCCGCCCTTTCGGGGCCCTTTTTTTTGGAAAGATCGGCGACCTTTACGGGAGGGAGCGCTCCCTTCTATTCTC
>CAZEYJ010000297.1:0-3144 GCA_964516795.1 uncultured bacterium | reverse complement strand
ATATTATCAGATAACAATCTCTTAATTGACCGAATGGGAAAACCCTGGTATGATAGCCCTTTCATTTACCAGGAACTTTTTGACATGCAATCTATTTTAACCGTCATTTTGCTCTATGCCACATGGTCAAGCGTCTTTTCGCTTGGCAAGATGACGCTCGCTTACTGCCCGCCCCTCTTCCTGACCGGAGCTCGGATGGTCCTGGCCGGTGTGCTCCTCCTGGGCTTTTTAAGCATCACGAAACGTTCAAGCTTTAAACTGAATAGAAAACAGCTCCTCTCAATCGGGATCCTCGCCTTTTTCAGCATCTATTTGACCAACATCCTTGAATTCTGGGGACTGCAATATCTTTCAGCTGCTAAAACCTGCTTTCTCTACGGCCTATCCCCCTTCTTCGCCGCCCTCTTTTCCTACCTGCATTTTCAAGAAAAGATGAATGCGCGCAAATGGCTCGGGCTCTTAATCGGATTTCTCGGATTCGTCCCTGTCTTGCTGACCCAAACGGGATCTGAAGACCTGATGAACGCCTTTAGTTTCTTCTCTTGGCCGACCCTTGCGATCATGGGAGCCGTCTTGTTTTCCGTTTATGGCTGGGTCATCCTCCGCCTTACCGTCAAAGACCAGGAGATCTCCCCCCTGATGGCCAATGGCTCGAGCATGCTCATCGGCGGCATCCTCGCTTTTGTCCACTCATTTTTTGTCGAAAACTGGAACCCCCTCCCCGTGGCATCAGGAGACTTTCTCCCTTTTCTCAAAGGGACCGTCATCATGACGCTCCTCTTCAACCTCGTTTGCTACAACGTCTACGGCATGCTGCTCAAACGATTCACGGCGACATTCCTTTCTTTCATGGGATTGCTAAGCCCAATTTTCGCCTCCCTCAACGCCTGGATCTTTCTTGGAGAATCCCCCTCTTGGATCATTTTCCTTTCCACATCCATCGTCTCGCTCGGCCTCTGGATCGTTTACCGCGCCGAGCTCAAGCAAGGCTACATCATTCCTTCATCAAAGCAGCCAAACAATCCCCCAGTTGAATCAGGGTCCTTTGGAAAACTTAAAGGCAATCTCACGACTCCGATTGATGAAGACTGAAAAACTGTCACTCTGAACTCAACGTCGGCAATGTGACCGTGACAACAGATCCGGCAAAAGAACCTGTTTCCGTCCCATCCTGTCCCAATCGATCATCATAATCATACGCATAGGCATCTAAACCCGCTTCGTGCAGCGCCCGATCATAGACATTATAAACAGGGGCCTGATAAAAATCGCTCCGATGGCTTTCCATCCAATCCTTTGTGATATTCTGTCCCTGCGCTAAACTTGGAAGGACCCCTGCATTAACAAAGGCGGACAAATCCCTGACAAGGTCCTTATACGCTTCCGTAGCCCCCTGGGGAGAAATAGGGATAAATTCATCCGCTGCCAACCCTCCGGAAAACCAGGCCTTCGCACGGCCGGGATAAGCAGGAACCATCACGACATTTCCATCGGCTTCTCCTTTGAACTGAAAAAAAGACTGCCCGCCTACTGAAACGACTTGTCCGACATAAGTCTCAATAGACCCGTCCAACGCAGTCCCATCCATCGAGAGAGTGTTCGTCTCAAAATAGGGCAAGAAGGTATTCTGCAGATAATCCTCGAAATAGTTGTTGGGGAAGCTCCCCAAAGGGGCCAACGCCTGCTTTGCCGCTAAAATCCTCAAGACTTCGCCAGATCCATCTTTTTGGACCAAGCCGCTCCAAATATGGCCTGACGTCGTATCATACTGCTGCAGCAACTGGACTGCCTTGTTCATAAAAGCTGAAGCGCTTCCGCTATATCCACGGACCTGATCAGGCTGCCCATCGCTCGTATGGGTTGTCAGCTGAAGAGGAAGGCTCACATCATCGACTGCAGAAAAATCAAACCAGATCCCATTGGGATTTCCTGGAGTAGGATTAGGATTATTCCGAGATGTGAACTCGATCATGCTATAGATTGTCTGACAATCCGGATCGCTTGAGTTCGTTAACGAAGGCTCATGCCAAACAATTTTCTTGCCGATAGAGACAAATAGACGTCCCGATTCCAACGGAAGCATTTGAAGCATCCGATTCCCATTGACCAAAGGCAGCGCTGAAAGAGGGACGCAATAGTCTGAGCCGTCCGTATCTCCGGGCGTTTGATTGGAAATATCAAAATAAGAGGTCGTCCCGTCTGGATTGAACGTCAAATAACAAAGGCTTTGAGTTAGCGGATTTGTCCCTTGGATCCGAATATAAACATCATCATCGCTTTTGCCGCTTGGGTTTTGAACGATCATAGGCAAATACCCTGCAGCCAACCGGCATAATCCCCTTGACCTTCCTAACGGACAAGCCCTAGAACTTCCTACCGGAAGCATTTGATACCGGTCTGCAGAATCCTCACGTTTAACGCCGACACCGGCAAGACAGCTCTCTTCGCTCAGATGAAGTTCACTACAAGCATCTGAAACAAGCTCAATCCCACAATTTTCAACCTGAATATTAGCCGGCATATCCATATATCCCTCTTTTAAATAGTCTCTTAGGTGTATCGAGGGATACAATTTTTGGCAAATTAATTAGAAACAGATAGCAGTGCTCTATCCCCTTCCACTTCAATCGTAACCACAAGCAAACCGATTAAAAGCCTCAAATTTTGAATCAAAGCTTGATTTCTGTCGGTTTTTCGGTTCTTTTAATCGAAAACCTCGACAGAGTAGACAGCCTCTAAGCAATCGCTTTCTTTTCCGATCCTTCAAAGTGTTTGTTTGAGCCTATCCAACATGAAAAGCATAGAAATTCTCACCGGTCTCTCTTTCCAAGAACTGCGGGGATCCATCCTCCGGGTCCTTTAGCCGGATCCCATTTAAGCTCGCAATCGAAGCCTTCAGCCTTTTATAAGACATCACATAAATCTTCTGCGTTGATACATCAGCCGGATCGGAACTATCCAATGGATCGATAAAATAGACAAGCTGCTGCCCTTTCTTATCAATCTGAGCTCCAACAAGGACAACGGCATGCAACGCATTGCTCTCCTTCCTTTTCGCATCCACCTTCCAATACAAGATCGGTCTTCCTTCGATCCGTTGAGGCTGTGCAGAAGGAGCCTCTTCATAATAGGCCTGCCCTATTG
>CAZEYJ010000296.1:0-1526 GCA_964516795.1 uncultured bacterium | reverse complement strand
TTTTTCTTTAGCTTCCTCTACAATCTTCACTGCTTCAGGACTCAACTCTACTTTTACTGTCATTTCACTTGTAGCCATTACTTTTTCTCCTTCACAAAAATTTTCATTCCATCAGTCTTACCTGTTGGATACCCAGCCTTGTATCCGTACCCAAATGCAATCAAAGCAGTCGCTAGTATAACTAAACCAAGTTCTCTAGCAGTCATTTCATACTCCCCGCTGCTTTAACGATATCAAGTTTTAGTTTCATCAAATCCCGCATGTTACGAGCACAGTTGCAGACTGCACTAATCATCTCAGGACTTGTCCTCGCTGGAGGATTCTCCACTGCGATTTGCTTCATCAATCCGTGCAAGTGACTCAGCGTAGAGTCTAGCAAGTTCATCTGCTGTGATTCTTCCTTTTCGGAAATCACTCTCGGCGCGATGTAATCCATAAGTTGGGTTTCTTTTTCGCTCCCAAGCAATTCGTTTTTGGGTACTATTAGGATCTCTCTTCTTTCGTTCTGCACGCTTCCGGTTCGCAGCTTGTGGGTCTCTATGGTACTTAGATTTTTGTTTGTCTCTGTATTTGGCTCTATTGTTTGCATATCTTTCCCTCTGTTGTTCTCTGACTCGTTCCTTATAGGTTGAATCACTATTGTATTTTTCGTTCCGTCTATTTGCTTGTAAGCGCCTTTTCTTGATAACTCCCGATAATGATCTCCACGCTCCACTGTGAAAGATTCTTCCCTTTTCATTGATCCTGAACCTTTTACTCCGTACCGTGCCAAGGGGGCACAGTTGGCTGAGCAATACTTTTGCCCTTTCTGTGTCACCGAGTTCCAGCAGTTCAGTCTCGCGCACTTCATTAGTGCAGTCCCCCATCCTTAAACATCTCCCTACAATAAATTTCTACTGTCTCTCTGTCTGGTTCAAATAGTCCTGCTCTAATGAAAGAGTTCCTAATTGTTTCCCAGCCCTCTTCATCTACTATCTCTTTCAAATCCACGATCGCTACATGCTTATCGCAATACTGACTCTCGCCAAATTCTAAGCTGGAGTAACGACTGCGATCTCCGATCGGATAGATCTTTAAAAGAACTCGCTGGTTACCCCAGGCTCGGCAACCCTTCCATTTACAAAGTGGGTACATTTCCCCTTCTGTCTCGTATAAGGAACCGTCTGATTTTAGAACTACAGGTTTGTAATGTGGTTGTGAGGAAGCCTGTCTTTCCATAAGACGCCTGACTATCTCTAACTGCATCCGTATATCCCTGCTCATAAGCCGCCCTCTGAATAAAAGTTCTATCAGAGCTTCCTCCATCATAGGGAAAAATCGTTCTTGCCTTACGCCTAGCATCCATCGTTACTTCAAATGCAACTTCTAAAATACTCATCTTTTTTCTACCTCGTATGGATCATCGACTAACATAGGTGGATTACTATCTAATTCTTTAATCAATGTGTCCGCATGGGAAACAGCTATTTTTGAAATCTCATATTGAAAAGATTCTGCTGAATCAGACTTACCTTTTCTTCTAAACA
>CAZEYJ010000295.1:0-15350 GCA_964516795.1 uncultured bacterium | reverse complement strand
GTTAAAGAGACGGGTCCTGTGAGCTGGCTTAGCTGGACCGACGCCTCCGTATTGATCGTTTCTCCAAAAATGGTGGTAAAAGGAAGACCATTTTTTCCTTGGGCGCGCGCAAACAGGTCGAGGACCCGTGAGGGGAACTGGGATGCCGTCAGAGCTATTTTGCCGCTCAATTGGTTCAGATCGACTTGGCCCTGTTCATTAAAGAGCTTGTCGATCGAAGCGGATAGGTTCAAAGACCCTGATTTGGCCATCTCTTTTTTCAAACTGTTTGCCGTTTGAGTCGTGACAGCGCTGCTAAGATTGCACTGGATCGGCCCGCTCACTTGAGACCGATTGAACGAAAAGGTCGAGTTTGTCACCTGGATCGCTTCTTGGGAGCCGGCATCGGAAAAGCTCAAGAGGGCATTTTTCCCCGCTGCCACCAGCTTCAGTTGCGACAAGTCGGCTCCGCTTAAAGAGAATCTATCGGCAAGCTCGCCTGTTTTTTCATGGGGCTGCAGGGGCAGCGACAGGCTGGAGAAAGCCAAGTTAAAAACAGTCGGCTCCTTTAGAATAAAAGGCGATTTGCTATTTGCCTTGCCGCTTAACATCTGGTCGAGGACCTGGTATCCCTCAGGAGTCAGCGTCCATGTCAGCTGCCCCTGGTTTCCTTGAAGTTGGAGCGCCTTGTCATTCAATGTAAACGCCCCATTCAATTGGACTAGAGGACTTGAAACCTGGACAGATAGCGTTTGCTGGGCGGGAGAGCTTTGCGCTTTGAAGGAACAGTTGAGTGCATTTCCGATCAGCGCACCTGCATTAGGCGTTGAAGCCAACGTCTCGATCAAAGCAACCGGAATATTGCCCAGATTGCCGTTGATCTCAAGGTTTGCCTGCGAGAGGGTGAACTCAGGGTCGAAGCCGATCCCTGAAACGTTAGCATTGAACGCTAGAGCTCCATCGGAGGTGCTCGGCGTCTGGACGACAGAAGCGCACTGAATGCTCGCTGTTTTGGCCTTGGCATCGAACTGGAACGGCGCTTGTGTATTGGCCAGCACAATCATCTTTGAGCGATCATTATTGCTTAAGGCCAATCGGGGGATCCCAGCAACTCCTTTGAATTTCATCTGCTTTATCTGCTGTTTATCCAGAGGAAGGGTGCAAGGATCAACTGAAAGGGAAAAGTGCAAAGGCTCCGTCAACACTCCTTTTGTGGAGATCCATTGTTGATAAGCGGCGTTATCGATGATTGCTTGCATCGAAAACGGCTTTTTTAACGTCAATGCAGAGCGATCGGAATTCAATCCTCCTTCCATCGCCATGTTGAGAGTTGCGCTGCTTAAGGAGAGGCTGATCTGATCGAGGGTTTGGATAGCCAGTTGGACGTTCACATTCTGGAATGCTTGAGGCACTTGTTTGAAGAACTGGCTGAAAGCGAGCTGATCTGTTGCAGCAGTGAGTTGGAGCTGCAGTTGTTGTATAGCCTCCAAAGAGGGGAGGGACAATTGTTGAAGGGTGCATTGAAGGAGCGGCTGGCCCGCCAAAGTCAAAGAATCGGCCGGCAGGGCAGAGTCGGTGAGAAGATAGGAAAGCTTGGCCGGCTCTAACAGAGCGATGCCGTTTGCCGTGGATAAACGAAGGGAAGGGATTTGCAGAAGGGGAGTTGCGGCCGAGAGTTCGATCGCCCCCTTCAGATCAAACGAAGCGGCAAGGTTTAGCGAAGACCCCAAAAGAGGGGAGAGGGGAAAAGAGAGCCCGGCCAACTGTCCCGCTAGCCCTAACGGAAGCTGATCGACTTTAAGAGTTCCCTTCCCTGACACCCCTTCGCCAAACAAGCCCCCCAGCTCCACCTGGTAGGCAAGTTGCATCGGCTGCCCTCCTGCAGTCCCTTTGAGCAGTCCTGAAGAAACCACTCCGGAGGAGAGCTGCTCCGAGCTGACGTTCAGATCGCACTGCTGCAAGACGAAAGACTGGTTATTGAAGCTCCAGGTGCTGGCCGGCGCTGAGCTCAAGGCAGCCTGGACTTTAAGCGCTTTGAGATCCTCCAAGCTGTGGGGCATTGCCATCGATAGATCCGTGAGGTTGATTAAAAACGTCGCCGGCTGCACGAGGACGACCTCTCTTAATGTGGGGACCAGTTGAGAGAATTTGGCAAACGAGCTCGGGGGCATCGTGAGCTTGATCAATCCCGGATTTTTCAGGGAAACGAGCCCGTCAGATCCCTGTGTAGAGAGATGCGCAGAAAACTGGGGCGAGTTCGCATCCAAGTTCAGAACAAAATTCTCTTTTGCCGAATTGAGATCAAACTGCAGATCGAGCGTCGGGCCGAGCAGGTCAAGCAGCATCCCATCCATCTGTCCATGGAATTTCCCCATGATCTGATCGATCCCTTTCACAGGCAGATGGACAAGTGAGGCTTTGGCTTGGATTCCCGGGATTTCCGCTTCAAAATCCCTGAACGTCGCTGCAATGTTGATCGACCCCTGCACCTGCTCTTGAAGCGTCTGGCAGGTAAGAAGGACATCAATTTGATCCCCCCCTTTAGGTAAATTCGCCGTCAAGTCGATCTGGCTAAATAGGATCGGATCCACATGAGGCGCCAAAACCCGGAGCTGTCCACTCACCACCACCAGCTTCCCAAAATACCCCTTAAACCCCCCTTCGAGCCACGCTACCGAAAGTGTCATGCTCGGGACCATCCCTGCCTTGGCCAGCTTTTTAGGCTTCACCTTGACCGCTGCCGTCTCCAAAGGGGAGTTAAGGGTGTAGTCTGGGGACTCTGCCCTCCACTCTCCCAGATCGTGGGAGAACACCACCTGCCATAGCGAGTTGCTCCCTTTAAGCTCGGAGCAGCTCAACATAAGCCCCCCTTTGGCATCCTTCAGGCTGATCCCTTTGAGCGACTGAGGGCCAAACCAATTGAGCGAGACCTCATCGATCGATAAAGTCCCCCCCAAAGAGCTCCCGACTTTCCCCTCCATCCACCGCTTTCCCCATCCGCTCGATGCCAGCGTCGGCGCCAAGAAAAAAAGAGCAACCAGGATGCAGAAGATCCCTCCTAACGCCAGGGTTAGATTCCACCCGATCCTTTGTAACAAAGGCCGGGGGCTATTTCCATTTTTCACCACAAGCCACCTCTGTGATTGAGCATACTTCTCCTAAGAGCCTGTCCACAAACTGGGTTTCTGTCAAACCCCAAATCTACGGACAAGCCCTAATTTATCATTGAACCGAATATCAACAAATAGACACTTTTCTGCAATCTACAAGGGGAGGCGCTTTTTTGCCAATTGATACAAAATGAAAAGGGAGGCTTTTACCTCCCTGAAATAGAACGGAGCAACCCGATTCTTCAGGTTGTATTTGGTATATAGTCCTTCGACTTCAATCGGAACCACAAGCAACCCGATTCAAGTGGAAGCACTGTCTAAACATCAGATATTTTTTCCGGTAAATCGTTAATTTTTATTGAGAGAGGATCGTCAGTTATGTCTGGCAGGTTAAGGCCCTGAATTTCTTTGGAAGTGATCTCGTATTGTTCAATGTGTTTAGACAATTCTTTTGTTGCTTTTAAGAATTCGGTTAGATCGCTATTTGGATCTTTTTCAAATTTTTCAAGAAGATTTTCTCCAACTTTCCTTTGTAATGCGCGATAACCAATGGGATCATTTTTTTTGAGTCCTTCTAGTTTTTCTCTCAACTGAGAGATTTTTTCTGGAGAGATTATTCGTTCAGATTGAGTCTCATTTAGAATTTTCAAGAATTCTTCGCGTGGCTTTAGATGTGCATGTTCTTGTTCATATTGATTGATAATCGTTTGAAAATCCTTGTGGTTGCGATTTACAGCGGAATAATGATCTGAACCATTGTAGAAAATAAAAAGGCCCGTTTTTTCTTGAATAGGAACAGAAGTTTCCCCTATCACCGCTTGGATCTTATTTTTCCCGTTGCAATCTTGGATTATAAAAATTGGAATGTTGAATTTTTTTGCATAAGCATGAAAGAAGGGAAGATCAAGCCAGACACCATCATGCGCTGCCAGGGTTGCATAAAGTTTAATAATCGCTATTTTGTCTTTCTCGTTTATGCTTGTTAAAGGAAGTCCCAAAACAGTCTTTATATTTTCTCTAGTCTGATCATCTGTTACGAATCTTTTTATATCACGATCAGCCCCTTGTTCTTGAAGGGCTTGGGCAACAAGGTCATACTGCTCTAAAAATTCTTGTGGCTTATCAAACATGTGGTTAGCGACTTCACGTCTTATCTGAGCGCTTCGTGTTTCAACATGTGTATCAAATTCATCCTTGTATTCGAGAAATTCTTGTTTCTTTTCATCTTCTGCAACAGTAAGAACACGAACTGTGCAATTTCCTTTTGCACCGACATCATAAACTAAATCATTTGGAGAAAGATAGGCAGGCCTGGTTCGTTTTGCTGGTTTTAATGAACCTAAAAGATCGCTGTCTCTTGGATCTGAAATTCGAAGCCCTTGAAAGTTCCCTTTTCCATCATCATGGATAAAAATTGTCTTAGATGGGTTGATCTTTGCTTGAGGAGGGTATTCACCTTTGATCTGATATTTTTTTGTTTCTCCGGTTAAGACAACAATTTTGACTTGCTTCTCAGGATTTGACTCATAACTAGCGGAAACAAGACCTGTGTCATTCAAAGCCGCTGCAACGGCTTTGAAATAAGCTTTTGGAGGCTTCCTCATTTCACCTTGTTCGCAATAGCATCTAAATCCTTTAAGCATGAGTTGCCGGTCTTGCTTAGTCGCAGGAGGATCATTTTTCTCTAGAATAGTTCGTAGCTTGGCTTGATCGCTTTTTGAGAGATTGTTCAACCAAGATGGATTAGCGCCTTCAGGGATTTCTAGGCATTTAAAAATTTTTTCTAGCTCAGCTTCTGTATATTTAAAGACTCCTTCTTCAAGAGCTTTTCCGTCGTCGAGATATCGCATAAATCGAGTTTTAAATTCTAATGCTGCAATTCGTTGTTTCCGACTGTTAAAAGAAATCGCCTTCATTGGGTGGTTAGATGGGGTATCCTTTGATTCCTTTCCTTCGTTTACGATTCCCTTTTCAGCTTCAGATAACAAGTGATTCACCCTAAGGGCCTTTGATCCTTCTTTTTGTTTACCCGTTGCTTGGTCAGCAGGAAACTTTAGAGCTGGCCATTTAAGTTCAGGTTTAGGTGCTGCAGATGAAGATGATGAGGCGGGGCTAGAAGATGAGGAAGAAGCAGGACTTGGCGAGGATTGTGTAGAGGGGGTTGAAGATTGGCTAGCTCTAACACTTTTCAAAGCTTCGCCTAATGCCTGTATTTTCGGTTGGGCAGCCTTTGTCCCTAAATCTTCTTGCCTTGTCAGGCTCTTTGTTTCTCCTGATTTAGCAGTCCATTCGACTTGTTGAATCTTTGGGTTGCTTAGATCTGGTCCTTGCACATGGATGTCTGCACTTTTCATTTGAGCTAGTTTAAACTGACCGCCAGACGTTTCAAGGGTCTTTAAATAATCTAAAACTTTGTGAGCGACTTCCTCCCAGTTTTTAGATGGATCAAAAACAGGTTGTTCACGTCCGCCCACGGTTTCAAAAATTTCAACAGCATATGTTTTTTTATTGTAAGTCACATAGATCTTGTTTTGAGCCTCGCTGACTCGAAAATGTACCGGTTGGGAAGGTCCTGTTCCTAAAGGGCCTTTCGATGATGGTGTTAATGGACTATTGGCCATAAAATTAACCTCCAATACTTAAATTAGTTTAATTTTCATTATATAATAAAAGTCTTTTTATTTAAATGGTTTAATGGCTGTATTTTATTTATTAATGCTCGAAAAATAAGCTGTTTTCTCTAAGCTTGTTACGATTGCAACAGTTGAATGCTTTAATCTAACAGATTAAAAATAAAGGGTTTAAATAGATGGAATTAGATGAAAAAGGCGAGATAAGTGATTGGATATCAAAAAGTTATTCGACGGTCACTGACTTGGCCAGGTTGCGGGGCTGGTCGATGTCGGTCCCTCGCTCGAGGGCGACATAATAAGCTAGGAGCTGGGTCCCGACCGAGTAGAGGATGCTGGCCAGTTCGTCGCAGATGGCGGGGAGCCAGATGACATCGGTCGCGATCTGCTCGATTCCTTCAGAACCGAATGGAGCAAAGGCTAAGATGGGGGCTCCACGGGCTTTGACTTCTTGCAAGTTGCTGAGCATTTTTTCATAGGTGTGCTTGTTGCCGCACATGCCGATGACGGCAAGGGAGGGGTCGATCAAAGCGATCGGGCCATGCTTCATCTCGCCGGCAGGGTAGCCTTGGGCGTTGATGTAGCTGATCTCTTTGAGCTTGAGGGCGGCCTCTAGGCTCGTGGTGTACATGTAATGGCGTCCTAGGAAGAAAAAGCGCTCGTAGGGCGCATACTTTTTGGCCATGGCATGGATGGCCTCTTTTTGGTAGAGGACCTGCTCGATTTTTGGAGGGAGGGCCTGGATCTCCTGGATAAAGGCTTGGCCTTCTTCTTTGCTCATATGGCGAAGGCGGGCCATGAGAAGAGTGAAAAGGGAGAGGACGGTGATCTGGCTGGTAAATGCCTTGGTAGAGCAGACGCTGATCTCCGGTCCTGCGCGGAGGAAGAGGGTGCAATCGGCCTCTCGGGTGAGGGTTGAATTGCGGACGTTGCAGATCGCAAGGACGGTAGCCCCTTTGCTTTTGACTTCGCGGACGGCCGCGATCGTATCGAGGGTCTCGCCCGATTGGGAGATGGCGATCACAAGGGTGTTCTCAGAAATGATCGGGTTCTTGTAGCGGAACTCAGAGGCGATCTCAGCCTGGGTGGGGATTCTGGCTTTGTCTTCCAGCAGAGAGGCGGCGATCAGGCCGGCATGCCAAGAGGTCCCGCAGGCGAGGATCAAGATCCTGCGCACAGAGAGGAGATCGGAGGGAGTCAGGGTGAGATTTTCAAATTCAGAAGTCCCAAAGTCATTGATGAACCGGTTGTGGAAGGCTTGCTGGATCGTCTGAGGCTGCTCGAAAATCTCTTTGAGCATGAAGTGGTCAAATCCATTTTTTGAAATGGAGATCTTCTCGCCACTGAGGCGCTCTGTCGTTTTATGGACAGGAGTTGCCGTCGAGTCGAACACCTCGACTTTTTCTGGAGAGATCAGGGCGATCTCATCATTGCGCAGGAACATCACATCGAGGTCTTTTTCCGCAAAGGCGTTGGCATCGGAGGAGACGAAGGCTTCGGGGCGGTTGGGGTTGAAGCCGATGGCGATCGGGTTCTCCCTGGCTGCTGCAATGATCTGGTTGGGGTGGTTCTTATGGATGATAGCAACTCCCCAAAATCCTCTGAGCTGGGCAAGAGCCTGTTGAACCGCTGAAAGGAGGTTTCCGTCGTAGTAATGGGAAATGAGCTGTGCGATCACTTCAGAGTCGGTGTCGGAATAGAACTCTTTTCCATTTTTCAGGAGCATCTGACGTAGGTCTGAGTAGTTCTCTATGATCCCATTATGGACGACTGCGATCGTTTGGAGCTGGTCGAAGTGGGGATGGGCATTTTCGACTGTCGGCTTGCCGTGGGTGGCCCAGCGGGTATGGGCGATGGCGACATCGAGGCTGACGGAGACTTTTTGAAGGGCAGTCTCTAAAGCAAAAAGCTTGCCGACCTCTTTACAGGAAAACATCTTTCCTTCTTGAATGCCGGCAATTCCTGCAGAATCATATCCTCGGTACTCGAGGTGCTTAAGACCGTTGATGCATACGCGAGTGGGGTCTTTAGGTCCGATATAGCCAAAAATGCCGCACATGGGGAAATCCTATTTTACTCTGAAACGAAAGTACTACTCGACTTTACAACTTTTTAGGACCGCCAGACTCGTTTATTTCCCCTCTGCCATTCGACCAAAGGCCGAATTTAAGAGATTAATTTGCGCAAGCAAGGGGTTATTAACCTCTTCCTGGGCACAGTCACTCTTTAGAAGGCAAATATCTCGAGTCCTTCGATCCTGAAAAGTTATAAAGCCGAGTATAAGAAAAATGATGAAATAAATGGAAGAGTGGTATGATTAAAATAAAAAGTTTGGGCGGCTAATGGGCTCTTTTCGGGGAAAAAAAGTTTCAGAGTCGGCGATCCACGATCAAACGTATAAAGTCTTTCCAAACGATCTCAACTCGTATGGGACTGTGTTCGGCGGGCTTGTCATGGCGATTTTAGACAGGGTCGCTTTGGTCGTGGCAGAGAGGCACAGCGAAAAGACCTGCGTGACAGCTTCTGTCGATTCAATGCACTTTTTGCGCCCTGCTGAAAGGGGGGATATCTTGATCTTTAAAGCGTCGATCAACCGCGCCTGGCGCTCTTCGATGGAGATCGGGGTCAAAGTCCTTGCCGAGCATTATCAGACGGGCGAGCACCGGCATATCTTATCGGCCTATTTTACTTTTGTCGCCGTCGATGAGAAAAGAAGGCCTGTCGAGGTTCCCGAAGTGATCCCCGAGACAAAGCTGGAAAAAAGGCGCTACCGGGAGGCTGAGCTGCGGCGCGAGAACCGGAAACGGGAAAAAGAGGAGCGAATGCGCCACCGGCAAAAAGAAGATGAGGCCGGTCTTTAATAAACCTCTAGCGTAGCTACGGGTTTATTGCTTTTTGAGTTCTTTTGATGGCGGACAGGGCTAAGAATAGGGGAAATTCCTTGCGGCTCCGGTTTTCCATGGCAGCTGCTTTTCCCGTACTTTGCTTGTCAGAGCACCACTCTTCGATCTGATCGATCAAAAAACCGGCTTGTTTCAGCGCAGCGCTGTAGACCGAGAGGGGACGGTGGAAAGACCAGGTGGAAGGGGAGTGCTCTTTTTCGCTCGGGTGGGTCTGGATGGGGATTTTCAGAGAGGTCATGTAAAGGTCGAGGCGGCGGTATTGGCATTTTTTCGCCTCGTCGACTCCCCAATGGGACTGGCGTGGGATCCTGAAACAGGGGTGGTTGAGAACGCAGACGAACTTGCCCCCTTCTTGCAGGTGCTGAGAGGCATTCAGGAAAAGCGTTGGCAGGTTCTCGATATTTTGCGCGGCGAGCAGGCAGACGCTATGGGTGAACGAGGAACTGTCTAACTGCAGGGGAGCGGAAAGGTCGGTAACAAGAAAACGGCAGTTGGGGCGTTTAGTTTCTTTTTGAGCGCTTTTGATGAGGGAATGGGAGGCGTCGACGCCGACATAAGCGACCTCTTTAGGGAGATGGCGGGAAAGGATCCCCTGGCCGCAAGCGAGGTCCAAAAGAGAATTTGACTTGCTTTTGCTCAAGTCGAGCAGGCGCAGCAAGTTCGGCACGATCACCTGCTGATGGTAGTAATGCCCTTTTTGTCCGACGGCCTTATCGTACCAGCCGGATGAAGTTTCCCAGGAGGTGTCATGATCTTTTTTCATTTTTGGTTGCCCACTTTATGATGAATAGTGTATCAAAATCTTCCATTTTTAGTGAGGGAGTTTCTGATGGCGCATACGGATTTTACAAGGCCGGTCAAGGATTTTGCCTTTGCCGTGCATACAGTGCTTTATGCAGATCAGACGATCGGGGAGGCGATTGCTTCGCTCCGCTCGCGCACAATTGATGAAAAAGTGATCTATTTTTATGTCGTCGACCGGGATGAGAGGCTTGTTGGAGTGATCTCGACACGGGCCTTGCTATTAAAAGATCCTTCCCAGCGGATAGGCGATATCATGGCCAAGTCTGTGATCTGCCTGAAAGAGAGCCAAACTCTGCAAGACGCTATGGAGCTGCTGACCCATCACCATTTGCTGGCCCTTCCCGTCGTGGACGAGAACCACCGGATCAAAGGGGCGATCGATGTCCAGCTTTATCTTGAGGAATCGATCGATATCGCCGACGCGCGCCACAGCCATGACGTCTTCCAGATCCTAGGTTTGACTTTAGAAGAGGGGAAAAAACACACCCTTTGGAAAAGCTATAAGATCCGGATGCCGTGGATCTTTTGCAATATGATCGGCGGGATCGCTTGCGCGATCATCTCCTTTTTCTTTAAAGATGTGCTGGGAAAAGTCTTGCTGCTGGCGATGTTCATCCCGCTGATCTTGACCTTGAGCGAATCGATTTCAATGCAGTCGATGACCCAAAGCCTCCACTTTGTCAGGCACACTCGCATTTCTTGGAGGAAGCTCCTCATCCGTCTACTTGTCGAATCGAGGATGGTCCTCTTTCTTGCGCTTACAAGCGGCGTGTTGATCGGATTTATCTCCCTGTTTTGGGGAGGGGGCTTCATGACCTCGGCCACGATCGCCGTTTCGCTCCTCGTTTCGATCAGCGTCTCCGCTTCGATAGGAGGCTGCATCCCGCTGATCCTTTTTGCCAAAAAGCTCGATCCAAAGGTCGCCTCGGGCCCCGTTGTGCTCATGCTCGCCGACGTCATCACAACAGCGCTCTATCTCTCGCTTGCGACTTGGTGGCTCCTTTAAAGCGGTATACCTAAGCAAATTGAAAACTGTATTCTTAAAGTTTTTGCGCTTTTTCATGTTCGAGCGGTTTTTTCCAGCTCGGCTTTTGAAAAAGGAGGATGAGAGAGGGGGCAGTGCACATCAGCGCTGTGATCAGAGCAACAAAGCTCATGTAGAAAGGTGTGCCGACGGTTTTGATTTGAGACGGGGGAAAGAATCCAATCCCCATTGCAAAAAGGCTCCCGGCGATCCCAAGCCCCGCTGCAGCCCACATTCCTGCCTTGCCTCCCGGGATCTCATAGGGCCTTTCATGTTCAGGATGTGTATAGCGCAGGCGGATCGCAGTCGCAAAGAGGAGAAGGTACATCACGAGATAGATTTGCGCATTCATCGCCGAGAGGATCCAGAAGCCGGCGCTGACTGTCGGCATCCATAAAAATATGAGCGAGATCAACGATACAATCGTCCCTTGGGCAAATAAAAGCCGTTTTGGCATCCCATTTTTATTGACTTCCCGGAAATAGGGAGGAAGGTCGCCGCTCTGCGCTGCAGCGAGCAGTCCCTTGGCAGGTCCGATGATCCAGGTGCTCATTGCCCCAAGGGCGCCGACCAGCATCAGTCCAGCGATCAATGGGGTGATCCAGTGGATCTGATAAGCATTGGCAAAATAAGAAAAGGCCTGAAGGGCCCCTGAAGCCAGTCCGATCTGCTTTTGGGGGATGACAATTGCAATGGCAAGAACTCCCAAGATCGAAGATCCAATGATGATGGCAGAAGAAATTAAGATGGCCTTAGGGTAATCCCGTTTGGGATGCAGGACATTGCGGGCATGGACAGCCGACATCTCGATCCCGCACAAAGAGAGGATCACACCGGTCAAAAATACAAGTTGCTCCGCAGAAGTGATCGATGGGAAAAGAGCAGCCCAGCTGAATGTGATCTGCAGCGGCTCCGCATTCAAATACCAGATCAGTCCGAGCAGGATGATCAGTCCTCCCGGGATAAATGTCCCGAAAACCACACTCAGCGAGCTGATCGAAGCGGATACGCGCATTTCCAGCAAGTTCACTAAAGTAGCGCCCCAAAAAGCAATGAGGATAACCGCTGTGTTATAGACGGTATTGTTTGCAAGGGCCGGATTGATGATATAGGCGAGCGCGACAGCAATGAAGGAAAGGATGGTCGGATACCAGAATAAGTTCTGCACCCATAAGAGCCAGATGGCCAAAAATCCGGTCCTGTGCCCAAATGCCCGTTTGACCCAGACAAAGACCCCTCCGGCCTCCGGCCAGCCGGTCGCCAGCTCTGCAGAGACAAGGGCCGTCGGAATAAAAAAAACAAGAGCTGCGATAAGGATGTAGATGATCGATGAAAAGCCGTACTCAGCCGTAAGGGCCCAGTTTTTCACGCTGCCAATTGCAGCGATGTTGATCATCGCCAGCATAAATGCTGTGATGGTCCGCTTAGTCTTTACCGATGAGGGGAGCATATCAACCTTGATCAAAAGAGAAATTATCGGGGGAGTGCTTTTCTTTATCCCTCTGGTTAACCTATATACCGAAACAACCTGAAGGATCGGGAATTCGGCAAGAAGGCTCTTCAATATGTTGATCTGATCCGAAGGGACAGTGTTCATAGACACGGCCCGAGGATCAGATCAACATATTGAAGATAGGCCGACGTAGCCGAAAACTGGTTCTTCAGGTTATTTCGGTATAAAAGAAAGTCGAGCTTTTTCACAAAAGAAAAATTTGGTACTGTCTCAAGAAGGACTACTTTAGGTTATTTGAATGCGCAATGAAAAATCGATCGAAGCTGTCAAAAGGAGTACTTTTTCTAAACAGTTCCTTAAACCCCTCTATGAATCTTACTGTTTTTCCAGGATCCCCGATACGATTGCCCATCTCTTGACGGGAGCATCTGAAACTCCGCTTCCCGCCGATACGGTAGGAGGCTCCTGGGAACGGCCTGATATCGTGATCCTTTTTCTCATCGACGGCTTTGGATGGGAGTTCTTTGAGACCTATGCGCCCAAATTTCCTTTTCTACAACGGTATGAGGAGAAGGGGACCGTCAGCAAGATCACCTCTCAATTTCCCTCTACAACGGCAGCCCATGTCACAACGATCAACACAGGCTTGGAGGTTGGCCAGAGCGGGATCTATGAATGGTTCTATTATGAGCCTCTCGTCGACCGGATGATCGCTCCTCTGATGTTCTCCTATGCCGGAGACCATGAGATCAACACGCTGTTGCAAAGCGGGATCCTCCCGGCGCAGTTCTATCCTCAAGAAACGTTATATCAAAAGTTCAAGGGCCAAGGGATCACCAGCTATGTGATGCAGCATGAGGGGATTGCCCATTCTCCCTATTCTAGGTGCCTGTTGAAAGGAGCAGAAAATCTTCCTTTCAGACAATTGCGAAACGGGCTTGAAAAGGTGGTCGAGATCTGCCAAAAACCTCTCGAGGGGCCTACCTACATTTGTCTTTATTTTGGAGATATCGATGCGATGGGACATCGCCATGGGGTCGATTCGGTGCAGTTTGCCGATGCCGTTGAATACTGTTGGACAATCTTCGAAGAGTTTTTTGCGAAAAAAATCAAGTGCGCCGGCAAGAAGATCTCCACGCTGATCACAGCGGACCATGGGATGGTCCCCGTCGATCCCAAGACAACGATCTATTTGAACAAAGCCATCCCCGATATCGCAGAGACATTTAAGAAAAATCGCGCAGGCAAACCCCTTGTTCCCGCAGGCTCATGCCGCGACTTTTTCCTCCACGTTCAAGAGGCTCATCTAAAATCTGTCCAAGAACAACTGCAGAACCAGTTGAAGCATGTAGCCGAGGTGCATTTGACCCAAGAGCTCATGGAAAAAGGGATGTTCGGTTCCCTCCCCCCCTCAAAGGCATTAACCGATCGGATTGGGAATTTGGTGATCCTGCCTCATATTGAACAAAGCATTTGGTGGTTTCAAAAGCACCAGTTCGAGCAACATTTTTATGGAGCCCATGGCGGGCTGACACCCCAAGAGCTTGAGACGATCTTCTTATTTCAGACAATCGAGTAGAAAGGTTTTGATGTCAGCAAGCGTCCTGTGCTGGGCAAAGAAACGCTCAGCAAGCAGCTCAGATGCCCTTTCCCGCATTTCTTGACGATAGGGGGTTGCCACCACCTCTTTTTCTAGTTTGGGCAGTTCAAGATCCTCGACAATCCTATTGACGATTCGTGTTAAATCCTGCAAAACCTCGCAAACGGCGCGTAAATGCTCCGGATCTACTCTTAACAAGACCTGATGAAGCCATTCATCAAAATTGCCGTGCTCCAAGCCTGGGCCTGTAAAATAAAGCCCCCAAACTTGGTTGAGATACACATAATCGATCTCATCAGGAACAGGAGACGTCAGGGAACCCGATGCGATAAGGAATTCAAAATCAGCATCCTTTTTCTGTCCGGCAGTTTCTTGGAGCGCTCTCCAAAAGTAATCGGCGGCAACGGAATAAAACAGATCTCCAAAAGGGATCAAAACCTCCTGTTCGACAAAAGATAACAAGGGCGGCCCGGCAAGCTCTCCTTGCCGGCTTTGAAGGGCAGCTTGAAAACTGCAGATCGTTTTGATTGTAGCTGAAATCGACTTAAACAGAGGTTCAAGTTCCTGGACCTTTCCAACAATTTGAGGGTAATCACTTAAAATTCCCGGAAACTGTACCTCGGCGTTTTCTTGCTTCAAAGCCATAGCCAGGTGTTTCAATCGAGTATTTTCATCGGCATCGTCACATTTTTTAAGCTCTAAGATCGGGGCAAAAGCGGCAGCCAACTGGTGGAGCTGAGATGAATAAGCTTGAATTTGGCCTACATCCAATCCCTCGATCCCATTCAAGCGCAGCTCTCTGAACAAAGCTCTGGCTCGCCGTTGAACTGCATGGACTTCTGTTTGCAAGTTGCGGTCTAAGAGTTTTTGAAAAGTATCGAGCTCTGCATTTCTGGAAGAGAGAAGCTGGTTGATTGAGCTGTTTTTTAACGTGTAGCGATAGAGCTGTTTTGTGATGTTTTTAAGCTTTTTTTTAGTCGGCTGGTCGACATCTAATCCAATTGCAAAGAAGTTCAGCTCGCTATTGATCCGCTTCAGGGGAACATGGTGGAACGGATAAAAAATCTCCGGATTGAGAGAAAGCAGGTCAGCTATTTTTTTCGCATTGGAGTCCTCTTGGCCTCCTTGGACTTCTTCGTAAATGGTGAAAAAAAGAGGATTTAGGTCTATTTTTTGCTCGATCTTTCTCATTTTATCAGACTCGAAAAAAGCTTCTTCTCTTTTGCGTTTGAGATCAATTGGGATAGACATCGGATTTGAAATGTAATGAGGTGAAAAATTCGATAAACCCGATTGGCTGCCAATCGGGTCTGAAAAATAATCTCTGGAAGAACGCTATTTCTTCTTTTTCTCTTGCTTGGCAAGACGTTTTTCTTTGAGATTTTTTTGTGGTTTCTTTTTTTCTTCTTTGCGCGGTTCTTTTCCTTTAGCCATAATTTTAGCTCCTCTTTAGTGAAGTATTGCTTCAATAACCTAACCTGCCTCCAACTTTGCCCAGGGAGCGGCCGCCTGAACAAGGCTGGAGGCAAGTTTGGCAAGTAGATATAACAGTTAAGAATTTATGAATAAACAATTTTGTAAGAGGAGCTTTTCCCGCAACGCGGGAAAAGCGAAATTGTTCAAAACTATTTCTTGACTTAGGCGTCCCTTGGCTTATGTCGGGACAAGTGTTCCTTTGTCCCTTCTAGCCCCTTGAGCTTCAGCTCGCTTTGTAAAATCGCGTCCTCGTCGAAGGGGCTCGAACAGTTTTCTTGAATTATATCTAAATCTGCTCAATACTATCCGTTATGGATAGATTGATTGCGATTTCTGATGCAGCTAAATTATTAGGAGTGTCAATCACGACA
>CAZEYJ010000294.1:0-5842 GCA_964516795.1 uncultured bacterium | reverse complement strand
CGGGGGCTACTGGGGCAACAGGTAACCCAGGTGTCACGGGAGCTACTGGGAATCCAGGTGCAACAGGAGCAACTGGAGAGATTGGACCGACTGGGTATACAGGTGCAACTGGATATACAGGATTCACGGGAGCTACTGGGTATACGGGACCGACGGGAGAGACTGGCCCTCAGGGGCCTCAGGGAATCCAAGGTCCAACTGGGCCAACTGGTCCTCCTGGAACGATAGGAGATTATGGGTTTTTTACGATTACCCAAACAAAAGACGTTAATAATGGCTTTGCGCAGAATTTTGATACTTCCTTGGTTGGGGGAGGAATTACTCTGTCTTCTGGTCAAATCCAAATTGCAAATGCCGGAATCTACCAAATTAGTTATGGTTTTTATGGTTCTTTTGGTGGTACGAGTGGAACTCCCTCTTCGCCTTTTGGTTTTTATTTAGATTTCTCTACCAATGGGTCTACCGACCTTTTAGTAACCAGCATCGATCCCACTATTATTTTCATGAATAGCATGACGATCGTCACGAGTTTCAATGCCAACTCATCTTTTTTTATGGTCGGACTCACTCCTTCTTCCAATTCGGGGGTTTTTCAGATCCAGCAGCCATCAGGGAGTCCTAGAAGTAGCCAAATCAGTGCCTATTTAACAATTATTAGGTTGCAATAATCTCGACTTTATACCGAAATAACCTGAAGAATCGGTTTTCGGCTGCCAAGGGCCACAACTTGCGTTGTTCTATTTTAATGCTGGACCAAAGGCCTCTGGATTGTCTTTTGGGTTCTTGCCTGCAATTTTAGGATTGTTTTTATCTAAGTAGACGAAATGATTATATCCCGTCTCAAATACGGCATTTCCTCCAACCTTCCACGTGCCAATATAAGGGACAAAAACACCTTTTTGAACATATTCCGTATTATTATTAGGAATTGGATCGGTACAGTACCATATTGTTCCATCTGGCTTGTAGGCATAAATCCAAAGATTGTTATCTCGAATTAATGCTCCAAAAGTGACAAATCCTTGAGTGGGAGCGCCTCCTACATCTGACCAACTGCCCATTTTCTTAGACTGGTACATTTGATTGTTCCAATACTGATTATGTCCCTTATTATAAGTTACATTGATTTGAGGCCCATCGGGTTGCCAATGCGTCTCCAAGATATCGATTTCTCTACTCCAGTGGCTATCATCATTGTCTGAACCGCCACCGGCGCCATCGTAATAATTCTGAGTTCCCGGGGATAAATCAAATCTTTCGGCAAGATAAAAAGTCTCGCAAAAACCATCGTCGCCGTTAGATCCTATTTTAATATCAATCTGCCATAGCCCCTCCATGGCATTTCCTGGCCCGTCCCCAGTTTTGTAATCTGGAGCAGCCGAAACAAGCTGAAATGCAAATGCCCTGCTTCCTACTCCGTTATATTGGGATGGGGCTGTTGTTTGGTAGGCGGCCCCATCATGGATAGACCACCGATCTACACCATAATCAGCTCCCCAATAGCTATTGCCGGCCACTAAAGTAGATGCGCTGTTTCCTAGTCCGTTATTCCAGCCGGCATTTGAAATAATAGGAGGCGCAACATGGACAGCGAGGTCAAAATATCTCCAAGTTTTCCAGCAATCAGACTCGTAGTGGGATTTGGAGTCATTATAGGCCAATGTGATCAATCCCTTTCTGTCGATGATCACGCCATTCGCATAGTCGAGTTCCGCCACCCCCATATGAGTCCCTTGAACGGTTGAAATATCAACCGACAAGGCATTAAATAGAACCCAATCATTTTCTATTCCAGGACCTATGACTGTTCCAATTGCAGGAGCTAAAGCTTGTCCATGCCAAGGCGTTCCATCTTTCACCGTTAGAATATATTCTGACGAATTATACCAATGCTGGATGAACGGATCTTCACAATCAGCATATGCGGACGCGCATAAACAGCTGCTCAAGATAAAGCTCTTCATATTTTTCCAAATCCGGGTCATATCGCCTCCTTGCCTTTGTGACAACTTTACACAAGAATAAACTTATTTTTAAAGAGGAGTTGCAAAGATAACATGGCGTGCTCAAGACAACTCTATAAAATGGTCTATCCATAACGCCTTTGAACCTAAAGGTCGAAACTTGCATTTTTTTATTCTAGAAAATTTTACAGCGTGTTACAAAATATTACACATATCCCTTAGAGAATCCTAACAATAATGAGGCCAATTTCATGAAAAAATGGATTCAACATTCTCTGATTGCAGCAAGCGCTTTGACATGCATTGCCCTAACAGCTGATGAACCATCTCAGCAACAGCAACAACAGCAACAAGACCCCCATGCAGGCATTATAGGCATCTACTTTGGCGGTTTTGGCGGCTGGATTTTTCCATACGACGTATCGGTGACCCAAAGAGGAACAGCTTTTTATTCTGAGGCCTATGGAGGACCTCTGGATGTCCAAGCAAAGGGACATGCGGACGGCCACACAAAAGGTTTTGGCGGAGTCCACATCGGCTATGAGTGGATGAAACCCATTTGCCGGGGTTTTCGTTTGGCGCCGGCTCTTGAGGTTGAAGGAATGTATTTTGCTAACACTTCCAAAAAAGCGGATCTTAACAATCCCACAGACAGGCTTCCCGAACATGATTTTACAGATACTCTCCCTATGCATATAGGAACGCTTTTAGCCAATGGGATTTTGGAATTTAACAATGACTATCTCTCCCCTTATTTTGGCGTAGGCGTAGGAGTTGGGTTTGTCTCAATCCATGACGCAAACTCTAAACAGGTCGCTCCACCAGAATCGGGAGTCAACCACTTCAATTCCGATCGCAGTGATTTCAATAGCCTCTTTGCAACCCAAGCCAAAGCCGGCCTTCGCTTCCGTTTTCTTAGACATTACCGCCTTAGCGCAGAATATCGATTTATCTATCTGACCTCATCTGATTTTGTTTTCGGCTCCACGCGCTACCCGGCTCAAGTTGCTACAAGTCCATGGATGCTCAAATTGGGCAGTCTTGCTTATAACGCAGCGACTTTAGGCATCGATTTTATCTTCTAAAGCAAAGAACACCTTCTTCAAACAGAAAAGCCTCGGTCTCCCGAGGCTTTTCTTTTTCATCCAGTAGAAGCTGTTTCCAAATTCACTCGCATTAATTTTGACGGTTATAGTGGACGTCGTTATAGAAGTAATATTGATTGACGACTTTCGGGCGGCGGACAAACCATTTCTGGAAATCTGAAACAAACCCGGCAAAGATGTGCAAAGCCCGTTCATCCACAGTAGGCGGATAGGAATGGAACTTCATTTCCCAGAAGCTGGCATCGCCATACGACTTTCCGATGAGCTCTGCAAGAACTTGTCCTTGGTCTTGCGCGGAAACTATCAAGAAATTGCACGATTCATCATCCAGATGGGCAGAGGCCATGAGCTGTGAGGCGCCGTCGTAAAAAGAAAATTTAGCGCGGGAAGTTGTCCAAATCTCCCCTTTGATCATTCCGATCCACCGATTCTCATCGTAGAGATCGATCTCCGTTGCCCAGGCAACCAACATTCCCAGAGAAAATGCCCGAGTAATCCCTCTGACAAGAAGGTTGCCATTTTCATCGCATAAGTCATAGTAGTAGCGAGGGGTGAAAAGACCGCTTCGGACCACTTTAGCGCCGGGCGCATCTGTTTTTTTGACATTGAACACTGCTGTACAGGACAGGGGAAAAGAATCTTTGGTAATCGACCAGTTATGGGAATTAGCGACATCCGCATAGACGGCGGTCACAATCAGCAAACATGCGGCAAAAAATGTGTATAACATAAGTGACTCCTATTGAGAAAATTGCGAAGGAGGGGATTCTATTGAAAAGCTCTAAAACTTGCACATGATTTTTTAAAACATCAACTATTCCTATTTATTTGCCTTAGTACTACAATTGCACCCCTTTCAATAGAGGCCAGAAAACAATGACAGATCAAATAGAAAAGCCTTCCATCTTGATTATTGGAGCCGGGCTCGGCGGATTAGCTTTGGCCCATGGCCTTGTCACGGCTGGATTTCATGTGACTGTCTTTGAAAGGGACCAAAGTCCTACAAGCCGGACCCAAGGCTATCGGATTTCAATTCGGCCTCTGGGAATGGCTGCATTGGCAGCATTGCTGCCATCTGAAAAAATGAGCCGCCTGTCTCTGGCCAAGGTAGCGGACGTGGGCGATGGCTTTACGTGTGCGAATGAAAACATGGAGCCTCTTTTCACGGTCCCTCAAGGGCAGGAAGCCGCCGTCCAACTCCTTCGCTCAGAGCTAAGAAACCTTTTGCAAGAAGGGATCCATATTGAGTGGAACAAGCGCCTCATCACGTTCGAGGACAAAGGCGATCATGTGATCGCTCATTTTGAAGATGGCTCCTCTGCCAGAGGGGATTTCTTAGTGGGATGCGATGGGGGAGCCTCCACTGTCAGAGAGCTTTTGCCGTCGGTCTATGGCAACCACGTTGGACCCATGCCAAAAGTTATCGACTGCGACCGCGCCGTTTTAGGAGGGCAGATCGATCGGACGCCTGAATGGGATAAACTTCTTCCCCTCAACAAAACGGGGATGGTCCGCTTTGTTGGCCCCCACTCCCATTCCATCGGCGTCTGCTTTTCAGAGCGGGCCGATAGAAGCCCTACAGTATTTTGGGCCCTTTCTGAAGAAATAGAAAACCCAGATGCCCCTTGGTATCAGTTTGATCAAAGCCTGGAATGCCGCCAGATGATCTTAGACCACTGCAAACAATTAATGAGCACTGAGCCTTGGCATGAGAATTTGAAAAAGCTGGTCAATGAGACCCCAGCAGAAGCGATGATGGCCCCTTGGCTTTTACGCACGACGCAATTTCCAGACTCTGCCCAATTTCCTATAGTCCCTTCAGGGCGCGTTACACTCGTTGGCGATTCAGCCCATGCCATGCCTCCAGACCGAGGTCTGGGCGGAAATCATGTCCTTGAAGATGCAAGACTCTTATCGACCCTTCTCGCTGCCTCGCAAAAGCCTATCGACTGGCCCAAATTAACCGAAGCATTCGAAAGGCAGATGTTTGTCAGAGCTAAACAAGCTGTTGAAGAATCTGATAACGCCGCCGCATCCTTTCGCGCCTACCGAAACAGCCTGAAGAATCAGTAATTCGGCTAGCACACTGTCAGAAAAAAACTTGTCTGTATTTTTCCGTTAAAATATTATCTCCTCTCAGCTTTATCTCCTTAAAAGACTGCCCTCGAAACCGAATGACCAAGGAACTGACAATGGCTACAGCGACTCCTCCAGCATGTGCTTCCGATTTATGGGACTCGTATCAAACGTCTGGAATTCTCCACAACACGATCAACACGCTTCGGCTCCCCCAAAACAAAACAGAACTCACTCAGCTGGCCCAGCGTATCCATCCGGCTGCCATTGTCGATGGCACCTTAGTCAAAGTTGACACATCCGGCAGATCCTTGCTGACAAATTGCTTTCTCGAAATCTCTCCCAAACAAAAAAACGAAGCCGTTAACAACGCTCATTCGATAGACAAGTTCATCACGCTTCACCGGTTCCCTGACGGCGACTTTGATTCTTTCCAGTGGTTTAGACCGTCTACCGAAGAGGTCCTATGCCAATTGCCCGAGCGCATTAAAACCCTTAACACGCCTCTGTTTTATACAACGCGCGATACTGGAATTTCGTATAGACAAGGCTACACTCTTTACAACGTGGCTCTGACTGAAATCTTTGAAGTCCGGCAAGCTTAAGAGAATCTCTTATTCCAAAAGAGAAGGGGTGTTCAAATGCGGTTGCTTTTTCCCTGCCTTTATATCCTGCTGACCTTTACTGCCCATGCTC
>CAZEYJ010000293.1:0-13677 GCA_964516795.1 uncultured bacterium | reverse complement strand
CTGTCGATCTGATCCGAAGGGGCAGTGTTCATAGACACGGCCCGAGGATCAGATCGACAGATTGAAGAAAAGCCGACGCAGCCGAAAACCGATTCTTCAGCTTGTTTCGGTATAACGTATGCGGGCAATCAAAGCCATTTTAGAAACGGTGCTAAATTTTAATTAAAATTCGTCTATCTTACTCCCTTATTCACAAGCTGCGATAGGGAATCTGCAGCGCTTCACTCGGCGCTAAGGTGTAGTCACACCTTAGCCTCCTCGCGAATCTTGCATCTCCCCTATCTCGCAATGCGTCTAAGAGAGGATAGGGGGCAAGTTGGGTTATTAGAGCCTGCTAGTTTTTTCTTTATTCGTTGTCCCTTTTCTAAAAAAGGGTTAAAATATCCCCTCAAAAATAAAGAAAAACGGGGAGCTTATGTCGAGCATTTCCAGCCAATTGATCGGGCACATCACTTATTTCCGCAATCCTGATGGCAGAGAAGAAGAGTGGACCAGAAGACCGCATACCCCACCCAACCCTTTAAAAGTCGCTTTAGCAGAAATTGGATACCTCGCAACCATCCCTTTTGCGATTATCGAAACAGCTTTAAGCGCCATAGCAAAACTCTTTTCCCTATGCCTGCCTCTTAGCCGAGAATCCCATGAAGCGATGAGCAGATGGGTAGGCAGCAGTGCTTTTTCTATTGCCTGGACTTCATGCGATGCTGTCTTGAATCTTTTTACCTCTAATTTGATTGTGAGTGAAAGGGTTGCACGGGCTTGCGCCGCAAGAGGCGATCTTTTTGCTATTCCGGCTGAGGCTTTAAGAAATAGGGGGAATTGAAAAACTATGTCGTTGCAAAAACCGCCGCTGTGGAGAGAGATCCAGCGCACCAACTTCACCCAATGGCAGTTCTTTGCAGACTTCCTTGAGCTCGATCCTGGGACTCTTCAAGAAGCCTTCATTCCTCCCAAACACTTTCCCTTAAATGTGCCCCGCCGCTTAGCTGAAAAAATTCAAAAAGGAAATTGGCAAGACCCCATCCTCCGCCAATTTCTACCGACTGCGCAAGAGCAGGTGCAGGTCGAGCAGTTCAACTGCGATCCGGTCGGAGACAAAAAATCTCGCAAAGGACCAAAACTCCTACATAAATATCATGGGCGCGCTCTATTGCTCGCCTCGAGCGCCTGCGCCATGCATTGCCGCTATTGCTTTAGACAGCATTTCGACTATGCAACAGAAGAGAAAGGATTTGAAACGGAACTCAAGCAAATCGAACAAGAAACAAGCTTAAAAGAGATCATCCTCAGCGGTGGCGATCCTTTATCTTTGTCTAACAGAGAATTAAGCCATTTGATCGATCGCTTGAGCGCTATTCAACACATCAAATGGCTTCGGTTCCATACCCGCTTTCCAATGGGAATCCCAGAAAGGATCGATCCTGAATTTCTCAACATCCTCGCTGCAAGCCGCCTACAGACCATTTTCCTGATCCATTCCAATCACCCGAATGAATGGGATGATGAGATTCAATCGGCATTAAAACAAGTGCAGAAATTGGGCATCCCTATTTTATGCCAAACCGTTCTTTTAAAAGGGGTCAATGATGACGTGCAGACTTTAAAGGCCCTTTGCGAACGATTAATTGACGCAGGCATTATTCCGTATTACCTACACCAGCTCGACCGCGTCGCAGGGGCTATGCACTTTGAAGTTGAAGAGGAAAAAGGAATAAAGCTCATTGAAGAACTGAGAGCAGTCCTCCCGGGATATGGCGTCCCCCGCTACGTCCGCGAAATTGCAGGAGAAAACAGCAAAACGCCTTTACATCCTATCCAAAGTCTTTAAGCCAAGGATAGAAAGCCCTTGCTCAAGAACTCTGCCCGTCGCTTCACAGAGTAATAACCGGCTTTTTTCCTGAGGAGTCCCTTCTACGCGGCAATCGCGGAAAAAGGCATGGAACAATTCAGCTAACGCATAGAGATAATCACATAACCGATTAGGAAGCAGGTCGCGCGACATCGCATCCAGCGTCTCTCCTAACTGGCGCAAATGCACCGCTAAAGCGATCTCTGCAGGATGCTCTAAAACAATCTGATGGGTTTGAATCAGCTCTTCGATCGGCAGCCCTACCTTTCTTTTTATCCCCTGGATCCGGACATAGGCATAGAGTAAAAATGCAGCAGTATTCCCTTCGAACTTGAGCATCCGCTCATAACTGAACACATAATCCTTCAACCGATGGCAGCTGAGATCTGCATATTTGACCGCATCAATGCCTAAAATTTGAGAAAGGCGATCTATCTCCGATTCTGGGGTATCAGGCATCCTCTCAGTCATGATCCGTTTGGCTTGGTGGACTGCCTCTAGGAGCAGGTCGACAAGTTTCTCCGTATCTCCTGAGCGGGTTTTAAATTTTTTGCCATCCGGGCCTAGGACCACACCAAAAGGAACATGGTCCATTCTCACGCGGCTAGGATCAAGGTAACCAGCCTTCTCAGCTGCTTTGAACAGCATCGCAAAATGCAAACTCTGGCCGGCATCGGTCACAACGATAATCCGATCTGCTTTTTCAACGTCGATCCGGTGGCGCATCGCGGCCATGTCGGTCGTATCATAGTTATAACCGCCATCCGACTTCTGGATGATCATCGGGAGGGCAGTTCCATCACGACTGACAAATCCTTCTAAAAAGAGGCACTTGGCCCCATCTGATATCGTGATCAATCCTCTGGCCGCAAGATCATCGACAAGCGGACTGAGCATGGGATTATAAAATGACTCGCCCCGCTCTACAAGTTTCACATCGAGAAGCTCATAGATCTCCTTAAAAGCTTTTCTCGAAATCGCGCAGATCGATTGCCACGCCCTTAAAGATTTCTCATCACCGCCTTGCAGCTCGACAACTTGAAGCTGAGAACGTTTTTTGAATTCAGGATCTTCATCAAACCGTTTTTTTGCTTGCTTGTACCACTGCATCAATTGGGGGAGCTCAGTCTCTACCTTCCCATCTAAAACCTCAGGAACGTCTTCTTGCATGTAAGCAATGAGCATCCCAAATTGCGTTCCCCAATCTCCAATGTGGTTCAACCTTAAAACATCGTGCCCCAGAAACTCGAGAAGGCGGGCTATCGAATCTCCGATAATCGTCGAACGCAAATGGCCGACATGAAGCTCTTTGGCAATATTAGGAGAAGAGAATTCAACGATAACCCTCTCCTTCCGTTTCGGCAAAGGAACGCCAAGGCGGGGATCGCGGACAAGCTCTGTTGTCTGTCCGGAAAGGAACGCTGAATCGATCGTGATGTTGATGAACCCCGGCCCTGCGATCTCAAGCTTTGCCAGCATGGGCTTCCCATCGCCGGCCCCTTTGTCTAAATGTTGGACAATCTGAGCAGCGACCTCTCTCGGGCTTTTCTTCAACTCTTTAGCAATTTTAAGCGCACTGTTGCACTGGTAATGACCGAACTGCGCCTGTGTCGACTGAGTAATCTCGGAACAAAGCAGTTCTGAGCCGGAGGGAAATTCCGATTGAAACGCACTTTTAAGAGCTGCATCAAATTTTTGATGCAGCTCTCGGATCATCGTCTCCATCATGATTATCTTTTATTTGCTGCGTGATGAAAAACTGGTGGATTTTGCCGTTTGCCGATCCGGTATTTCAAGCGGTAATCGCCTAGAGCCATTGCAGCTTTGTGGGTCGAGCAGCCGTTCTGTTCTGCAATATCATAGATCACCATTAACTGATCGAACAACCGATGGATCTTATTTCTTGCAAGAGAAGGATTGTAACCTGAGCTTTCCAGTTCCTGCGTCACATTGATCAACCCTCCGGCATTGATCACGAAATCGGGAGCGTACAAAATACCGCGGGCCATCAGCTCATCAGCGTCTTGGTCTTTTAACAACTGATTATTTGCACACCCTGCAATCGCAGAGCAATGCAGATGAGGAATTGTCTGCGCATTGATCACTCCGCCCATAGCGCAAGGGGCCAGCACATCGCAGCTCACTTGAAGGATCTCATCAACTGAAACGGCCTGAGCGTCAAACTGCCTTGCCGCATTACGGCATCTTTCAGAATCAATATCGCTGATGATCAATTTAGCCCCATTCCAGAAAAGGAACTCCGCCAAGGCCATTCCAACACTGCCCATCCCTTGAATTGCAATCACTTTGCCTTCGACCGATTCAGAGCCATAGATCTTCTTCAAAACCGACTGAATGCCCCGATAAGTTCCCCATGCGGTAAAGGGAGAGGGATTTCCGCTGCTTTTATCGTGAGGAAGACCGACTACATAAGGAGTTGCCCGGCTGATCACCATCACATCCTGAGGCGAGCATCCGACGTCTTCAGCGCAGATGTAATCTCCCTTTAACTGGTCGACTGCCTGCCCGAAAGCCAGCAGAAGCTCTTCAGTCTTATCTTTTTTAGGATCTGCAATAATGACGCTTTTACCGCCGCCCCAGCCGCATTCCGACAGGGCCGACTTGTAAGTCATCCCCTTGGACAGGCGCATCACATCATTGAGCGCAGCATCAAAATTACTATAAGGAAAAATCCGAGTCCCGCCTAGGGCAGGCCCCATCCCTGTCGTGTGGATGCAAATGATCGCTTTAAGCCCGGCCTGTTCGTTTTTAACACGCACAACCTTTTCGTAACCAGAGACTTCAATTTCCTCTAAAACAAGGGATTCTTCAAGTATGAGTGTCATACGCTCCTAAACCTCCGTTCTGCTTTCGCTCTTCCTAGAGGTCGCGCTAACCTGATCTCTGCCGATTTTTTGGTTCTTTCAAGACGAAAACCCAGTAGAGATCAAGTTCGCAACAGCCTCTTAGAGAAAAAGAATATTTTTGAAAACAAGTTTAAGATATTAACAGGGCAGCTCTTCAAAATCAACCTCTCTTTTAGAGACACTCACCGAACTTGGGGTTTGTAGCCAGTCTCTTAACTCAATACGAGTATTAGCTCTTGAATGTTAATACCCATTTGGGGTAGTGTAACTGATCATTTTAAAAGGCAATTGAGGGGAAAATGGCAACACTGGCTATTTCTGGCACGCTAAAGGACGAGCTACTGAGATTTCTAAAAAAAAATCGTAAAGCTGATATCGTTACAACCTATCTCTTTTTTTTAGAAAAAAAATTTAACATCAGCCCCGTCTTATTTATCAGAGATAAGACGATCTACCAAAGCCAAGAGGAACTCATTAAAAGCCTTGAATCCCAAGGCAAGCTGTGGCGCGAAACGGAGATCAAAATCCAATACGGGCAGCAAAGCGTCAACGAGCAGACAAGAAAAATCTATATTTGCCCTTTCACAGGAAAAGTTTTTGGGGACAATACCCACCCGAACCCTCAAGACGCAATCTACGACTGGGTATCGAAATGTCCTGAAAACAAAGAGCGAGTCGGCGGCCTTAAAGCAAAACGCTTCTTTGTTTCAGAGGACCCTGAAATCATCAAAAATTATATTGTCAAACGCAAAGAACCGATTACAAAAGTTGTCTACTCTTCTGCGGTTACCGGAAAATTATTCAACAGCAAGCATGCCGTCATTGAAGATTTCCTAAAAAACCAACTCAAGCCGATCCCTCTAGAAGAGGTGCCTAATCAAAACCGCTTTCAGATAGAAGAGCATTTTTTAGCATTCATCCAAACCCAACTTGAAGAAAGCAAAATCAACGCTTTTGCTGAAACCCTCGCTGGAATCGAAGAATTTGCTCCCTTCATCGACCAATGGATGGAAGAGGAGAAAGATGAATCAAGCGACAACGAATAATAATCCCTCCATTCAAATGAGCTCGATAAGCCGTTCAGCGGAGGAGACCCATGCGCTTGGAAAGGCATTTGGATCGACTTTAGCAAAAGGGGATGTCGTCGCTTTCTTTGGAGATCTCGGGGCAGGCAAGACAACATTCATTCGAGGGCTGGCTGAAGCCGTTGCAGGAATCGACCCCCGCAGCGTCTCAAGTCCCACATTCACCTTTCTTCACGTCTATGATGGCCTTAAAACGATCTACCATTTCGACCTTTACCGCCTTCCAACCGAAAAAGAATTTCTCTCTTCAGGATTCCAAGACTATTTCGAAACGGATGGGATCTGCTGCATCGAATGGGCTGAAAAAATTCCCTCTTACCTCCCCTCCGCTTGCTACCAAGTCTCCATCTCCCATGCAGAAGAAGGAACCAGAAAGATCAGCATGACGAGGGGCTGCTTATGAAAAAATTCTCCTTTTCTCAGGCGCAGTTTGTCACATCAAGCCTTTCACACGAAACACTTCCCCAGCTAAAAACGGAGCATGGGAACCCGTTGCCGGAAATCGCCATCGTCGGCAGATCTAATGTCGGAAAATCCTCTTTGATCAACCACCTCCTCAAACGAAAAGACCTTGCCCGCGTATCCGCAATCCCCGGAAAAACGCAAACCCTCAATTTTTTTACTGTGGATCAAGAACTGGCCCTTGTCGATTTGCCGGGATACGGTTTTGCCAAAGCAACTGAAGACCTCAGAAAACAGTGGGCATCAGCCATTGACAACTACCTAAAAAGCAGACCGACTCTTAAATTGATCCTCTTTCTCCTCGATTCCCGAAGAACTCCCACTGAAGAAGATTGCGCTTTTGCCAAATGGGCAACCCACCATCAGCTCCCGATCCTGCTCGTTTTCACAAAAGCAGACAAGCTTGACGAAAACCAAAAACGCCAGAACGCGCTCAACTCTCTAAAAATTTTTAATCAATATATCGATCACATCCCGGTTCGATTTCTACACTACTCGATCAAGGACCCTCGATCTCGAACAGAACTGATCGAGATGATCAATTTAATTTTAAACCACTAGAGGACGTCTTCAAAATGAGATTTCGTCAATTTTTGGGACTTGGATCAGAAATCGGCTCAAAAGAACTCGAAATTTGACAGAAACTTATGTTGAAGGCGTCCCCTAAATCCGTTAACAGTTTCTAACAGCTAAGGACAACGTCAGCTATGGGACTCATTGGAAAAGATACATTCATTTGCCTTGACTGCGAAACGACAGGGCTTAGTCCAGAATCAGACCAAATCATTGAAATCGCTCTTGTCAAATTCAACTTCGAGGAAACAATCGATTCCTACGAAACACTGATCGACCCGCAAATAATAATTAATCCAGAATCAATTGCCATCCACCATATCACCGATTCGATGGTCCAGGGCAAGCCCAAAATCCAGGAGATCCTTCCCAAGGCGATCGAATTCATCGGGAACCACATGATCGTAGGACATGGGATCAACAACGATATCGCTTTCCTCTGTTCTGCAGCAAAACGGCATCAAATCCCCTGCAACCTCCACGCCCATCCCTTTATAGACACCCTACGCCTTGCCAGACTTTACGGAGAAAGCCCGACAAACTCGCTGGAAAAACTAAGGCAGCATTTCAATATTGCAGAAGAAGGAGCTCACAGAGCAATGAGCGACGTAATCGTGAATATTGAAGTGTTCAAATATCTTTCCCAGCGTTATAAAACAACTGAGGAGCTCGTCCAACGGCTGAAAAGCCCGATTTTGCTCAAAGCGATGCCTCTTGGAAAACACAAAGGGCGGCCTTTTGGGGAGATCCCCGTTGAGTATCTCCGCTGGGCATCGCATCAAAACTTCGACCAAGACCTGCTCTTCTCTTTAAAGACAGAATTGAAAAAGCGGAGCAAAGGTTCACATTTCTCCCAAGCCGCTAACCCCTTTTCAGAGTTGCTATGATCGCGAAATTAAAAATCCAAGATCTTGACCTGAAGGATAAAAAGGTCTTAGTTCGCGTTGATTTTAACGTCCCGCTTAATCCCGATGGAACAATTGCCGACGATACGCGGATACAAGAAGCCCTCCCTACAATCCAACTGATTCTTGACAAAGGGGGAATCCCCATTTTAATGAGCCACCTGGGGCGCCCCAAAAAAGAGAAAGACCCTAAGCTCACTCTAGCCCCCTGCGCTCAAGACTTATCACAACTCCTAGGCTTGCCGGTTAAAATGGCGCCAGACTGCATCGGACCTGAAGTTGAAGCGATGGCTGCAGGACTCAAGGCAAATGAAGTGCTTTTATTAGAAAACCTCCGTTTTTATCCCGCAGAAGAACGACCAGAATCAGACCCCGCCTTCGCCAAACACCTTTCTTCCCTTGGAGATGTTTACATCAATGACGCCTTCGGCACAGCCCACCGGACCCATTCCTCCACAGCGACCATTGCGCAATACTTCCCTAAGAAAGCCGCCGCAGGGCTTTTAATGCAAAAGGAGCTCTCTTTTCTCGGCAGCCTGTTAACAACCCCCAAGCGCCCCTTCTATGCCATCATCGGAGGAGCTAAAATCTCCAGCAAAATCGGCGTCCTTGAATCGCTTCTGGAAAAAGTAGACGGTCTCTTCATTGGCGGAGCAATGGCTTTTACTTTTCTAAAAGCTCAAGGGATATCAATAGGAAATTCCCTTTGCGAAGAAGATCAAATCCCAACAGCTCGCCGGCTCATTGACGTTTGCAGCGCAAAAAAGATCCCCCTCTTTCTTCCAAAAGACAGTATCGCAGCAGATGCCTTAAACGATCAGGCAAACAAACGGATTTGCCCCATCTCAGAAGGGATCCCCGAGGGATTTGAAGGAGTCGACATCGGCCCTGCGACAATTGCCCTCTGGCAGGAAGCGCTAAAACAAGCAGCCACCATCTTTTGGAATGGACCGCTCGGCGTTTTTGAAATCCCTTCATTTGCAGCAGGCACCCGCAAAATTACTGAAACCCTCGCCCATCTCCAGGCGATTACGGTTGTAGGCGGAGGCGACTCGGTCGCTGCAATCAAACAATTGCATTTAGAAAAAAAATTTACCCACCTGTCGACCGGCGGCGGCGCCTCGCTCGAGTTTTTAGAATTGGGCCACCTGCCTGGGGTTGACGCTCTAAGTGATGCAAAGAAATGATTTTAAATAATTCAGTTTTTCCTCTCTCCAGTAAGAAACCCCTCTGTCATGAAAAACCGTTGTCAAATAAAGGCAAAACCTTATAATAAGGGCAATTCTAGATACTGACTTAAGGAAATTTAAAAATTAAATCCCTTCATGGTGAAGGAATTATTTTTATATTTTAAACAAGTTAACGCTAAGCAACCTAGGCATCTTATGTCTGCGCCCACAGAGGCAGGTTTTAGTAGAATCCGTTCCTATCTTTGGCCGATACACTCCTACGAGCTAAAAAAATTCATCCCCATGCTGATCATTTTCTTCCTGGTCGGCTTTAATTACAGTCTTTTACGCACGACCAAAGAAGCTCTTGTCGTCACAGCGCCCTTATCCGGTGCGGAAGCCCTCCCCTTCTTAAAAGTCTGGGCTGTCGTTCCTACAGCGCTCCTCTTCACTTTTATTTTCACTCGCGTTTCAAATCGACTCAGCCGCGAACAAGTCTTTTATGCAATGATGAGCATGTTCATCGCCTTCTTCCTCATCTTCATTTTTTTCCTATACCCCTTCCAAGATCAGCTTCATCCCCATGAGTTCTGCGACCGCGTCCAGGAACTTCTTCCTAAGAAGCTGCAGAATGGGCTCCAAGGGTTTATTGCCATGTTCCGCAACTGGACATTTACCCTCTTCTATGTGATGTCGGAAATGTGGAGCACGATCATCATGACTGTCCTCGCTTGGGGCTTTGTGAACGACGTCACCTCGGTTACCGATGCTAGGCGGTATTATGGACTTCTTGGGATCAGCATTAATATTTCAGGATTTGCCGCCGGGCAGGTCGCCACATCGATGTCGCAACGCACCTTCAACCCTAATTTGCCCGTTGGAAGCGACGCGTGGGGTCAAGCAATTTTTTTACTTACAGGCGTCATCGTCTTAGCCGGGCTTATTTGCATGGGCCTTTTCCGCTACATCCACAAACAAGGCTACGGCTATAATGGGCAATCTTTCCGCAAGGAAAACAAAGAAGAAAAAGTGAAGATGGGGCTCCGAAAAAATTTCGCCTATCTCGCCAAGTCAAAATATCTCATTTGCATCGCCGTCATCGTCGTGATGTACAACCTGGCTCTCAACCTGATCGAAGTAGTCTGGAAAGACCAGGTCAAACAACTTTATCCTAATCCAGCAGACTACAATGCTTATATGGGACAAGTCCTCACTTGGATTGGAATTGTCGCTACGATCACCAGCATCTTCTTTTCGGGAACAATTATTCGAAGGCTCAGTTGGACGGCTAGCGCTCTCATCTCTCCGCTGATCCTCCTTGTTACAGGCATCGCTTTTTTCTTTTTCTACTTTTTCAAAGACTCGAGTTTTGCAGCTATTGCGACATGGCTAGGAACGACCCCGCTCATTCTCTGCACATTTTTCGGATCATTGCAGAACTGTCTTGCGCGTGCCTCGAAATATACCCTTTTTGATGCAACAAAAGAACTCGCTTTTATTCCTTTATCTAAAGAATGCAAGCTGAAAGGGAAAGCCGCCATAGATGGCGTCGGCTCAAGGCTTGGCAAATCGGGAGGCTCCGTTGTTCATGAAGGCCTCCTTATGTTCTTCGGATCAGTCGCCCTCAGCACCCCGTTCGTTGCCTGCATCCTCCTCTTTGCCATTGGCGCATGGATCACCGCGGTCCGCTCCTTAGGCAAACAGTTTAATGATCTCGTTTCCCGCCATGAAACTTTAGACGATCTTGACAAAGAGAAGCCTTCACTAAGCACCCCGCTTAAGAGTCCTGCCACCCAAACGACCTAGGGAAATTTACACTAAAGACAGTCGGTGTCAGAAATCCATCGAAAAACTCGAAATGTTAAGAGCCTCTGGTTTAAGGGACAACCAGCAAGCTAACCCCATTTTTAACTCTTCGCTTTTGAGTATCAATGCAGTCTATCTTCATTCCCTCAACGCAGGAGAAGGCGACGAGTTTAATCGCTTAGTCCAACGGTCAAGGAAAGTTCTTTAGCCCTTCGTTTTTCAACGCTAAGCTCCTTATAGAAGATCAAATAACCCCTGACCTCTCGCCCCGCCCGGTACGCCCTGTTCCATGCACCGCGGTTCAAGAGAGCCTCTAATCAAGCAATACACCCAGATAGATCCACTGTGCAAAGCCAAATCCCGCCACCGCAAAAAGCGTTCCACATGCCGCTGTCAGGAAAAGCTGTCTCATCTGAGCGCCCAACAAAAAGGCAATTGAAAGGCAAACAATGGTAAAAAAACTGTCCAAACATAATGAAAATCCATCGGGAATGCTGACTGCAGATCCCATGCATGTGCAGGGTAGCTCCGCCAAATACCAAAATAAGGCATAGCCTCCCCATGAAAAGAAAAGAAGAGTCCCTATCAGCCACATCTGGATCTGATAACGATACAAAATCAAAAAAGCCAGGAATACAATTTCAAAACAACTGACCAAATAATCTAAAACATAGAGCTCTTCACTGGGGGAAATAATTTTTGCATAAGCCGCTATCAAAAGAACCATCGAAAGCAGAAATGCTGAAACCAATAAAATCTTTTTAGAACTCCCCGCACAAGCTGACAAGACTAAAGGGCTTTGATCAATCCATTCACAGTGTTTAAAGCGTGGCATATTCCTCCAAAGAACCTATCGTTGAATGACTGCAGCTAGCGCTCTGCAACAAAAACTTTTATCATGAACCACTAAGAGCCTGTCTACGGTCGTCAAACCCGAGCTTTGGCAAAGCAGAAAGTGCAAAAATTAACTATACCGAGATCGGCTTTAAACTTGGAATTTGGTAACGTTCGGTATAGACAAAGCACTCAATTCAACGACAGAGCGAAGATGAACTTCCTCTCAAGTCCTAAGCTAACAATAGGGTAAAATCAAATTTTTAACTAGCGCAGCGTCCAACACCTATTCATTGTGAATAAATCGTCTTTCTATGCTATAAGAGATCGTATGGATACAGTTGTCGAATTCATTACCCGTCATGCCCATGCGGCACATTGGTATGTCTTTATAGCAATTATTTTAGCTGGGTTTAACATACCGATCAGCACGGACTTACTAATTCTTTTGAGCGCTTTCATAGCCGCTGCGATCCTTCCTGAACATACATGGCATCTTTATTTGAGCGTCCTTCTAGGATGTTATTTCTCTGCCTGGTGCGCTTATTGGATCGGGCGACTTCTTAGAGGGCCTATCCAACGCATGCCTTTTCTAAACCGTTTGTTAAAACAAGAACGGATGAATAAAATTCGGAGCTTTTATGAAAAATACGGGCTCTGGACGTTGATCCTAGGGCGGTTTATCCCTTTTGGCGTACGCAATTGCATCTTCATGACGACAGGCATGAGCAAATTTAATTTTTACCGCTTCATCCTAATGGACGCCTTAGCCTGCTTCGTTTGGTGCTCCATCTACTTCTACGCCTTCTATACATTAGGACAAAACTATCAAGTGATTTGGCACTACGTCAAAACCTTTAATCTTTTGATCTTTGCAGCTTTCAGTGTGGCTGTAATTAGTATCATTTGGTATAAGAATAAAAAGAAAGCCCGATCAACTCGGCTTAAAGACTGTTAACCGAATAGAGACTACAAGAAAGCGATGCTGAGCCTCTCAAATGGACTATCTTTCTTACGAGCCCCCCTTGCTTTCCTCTTTTTGGTGGAAAATGTTTCCTTCCGCATCGCTGCGATCTTACTGGCAATGTTAACAGACAGCATTGATGGATATCTTGCCAGACGCCGTCGAGCAGTCACCCAATTTGGCACAATCCTCGATCCTGCAATGGATAAATTCTTTGTTTTTTTCGTCCTCACCGTTTTGATGATCGAAGGAAGGATTGAGATGTGGCAGTCCCTTGCCATGATTTCCCGAGATTTTTTTCTTTGCGCTTTCGGAATTTATTTAAGCCTCTCAGGCTTATGGAAAACCTATTCATGCAAATCGATCCGCTGGGGCAAGGCGACGACAGCGCTGCAATTCATCACCTTAATCGGATTGACCCTTGGGTTCTCATTCCCCAGTTATTTTTATTGTGTCTTCGTCTTATTTGGGCTCCTAGCCTTCATCGAGCTGTTCGTAGAGCTCTACCTCTTCAAGAAAAGCCATTTAACTTAGAGCCTGTCCTCAATTAAAAGCTCTTCCGATTTTGGAGATTATTTTGGCCGATTTTTTCTTTTTTTTGCTGGGGCAGCACACGTAGCGTGATACAACCCCAACAAAAAAGGGGAAATCGGCTCAAAAGAACCCCAAACTCGACAGAAACTTTAATTGTCAACAAGCCCTAGAAATTCCTCTAAAAACTCGAATTCGGCGACAGCTTCACCTTTTTTCGTCAAGGGAGCTTGATGCCAAAATACCCTGAAAAATCGGAAATTCGACAAGGAAGCTCTTGAATATGCTGATCTGATCCGAAGGGACAGTGGTCATAGACACGGTCCGAGGATCAGATCAACATATTAACCCAACTTGAGATCGTTGATCAATTCAAAGAGGGGTGAAAAACGAGATTTTTGAACGGGTTTTTTTCAAAAATTTAAAGTGGTTGATCTGAAAAATAGCAGGATTCCTGTACCATAAACCTAATTCTATTCGACTTTGGGGGAGTATTTTCCTTTTTCTAGCAAGCTCTAGCCCATTTTTTTAGATTGAAGCTAATGCATAATAAGAACATTTGGAGCGTATTTCGGGATAATCCAATGTACCTTACTTTTGTGTAACCATACCATCTTTTTAGGGTGCCAAAG
>CAZEYJ010000292.1:0-5002 GCA_964516795.1 uncultured bacterium | reverse complement strand
GTACGTTTAGAAAGAAACAAAACAGCGCTGATCGATAAACTAAAAGCGTAGACTCTAGTGGTCCTTAGAGACTGTCTCTTATTGAACTATAGCTCTTTTTCAGCAAGCCTCCTCTCTTCTTTTTGGAGGAGCTTATGGTATTTTTTCTCAAGCTCTTTGATGCCCCGGCGTATTGTTTCCGCTGAATCTGCATCTTGAGAAGTTTTTTCGATAAGGCTTAGGGAAAATTGCAGTTGCTCCATCGCTTTTTCGAGATCTTCTTTTTTCTTTTCAATGCTTTTGAGCTGTTTTTCAATTGCTATCATTTTTTCATTTCTCATGAGCGGCATGAAAACTTGAGGAGTATTTTTTGCAAGGAGCATTAAATCCCTAGCCTCCTTAATGTTAAGTCTTTCGAGCGGATCGAACATGGCCATTTTCATCACGATGAAATCTAACGGAGTTTCAGGCGTTAGACCTGCAAATAGATTGTCCTTCCATTCCTTTATCAAAAATTGGTACATCAGACGATGGAAAGTTGTGTAATAGCCGGGAGCTTTCTTCTTTTCACTTTTTAATGTGGTTTTTTCAATTTCCAATGTTTTATTTCTACTATATAAACAGAACCGTTGCGCAAATTTTAGGCTGAGACGTAAAGAAAAAGCGCCTGATTGCTTTAGAGCGATATGACAGAGAAGATGCATAAATCCCCAGACATTGTCTTGAACGCTGATAGGATCTTGAAATAAGAAAGGCAAGGCCGTTTTAGCTCGTCTTTCAGGGGAATAATAGAGGATATTGCCTAATTTAAGCTTTTCGATTGCATAGCCGGTTTGAGGATCTGCAAATAAAGCCAGTTCAAAGTCGGCGATTTTGGGGACGCCGTCTTTGCTGATTAGGATGTTATCGGGCTTTAGATCGAGGTGGATCACCCCCCTCTCAGCCATTTGGACTCCCCCGTCAAGAATTCCCAGCATGATGGGGAACAGGTCTCTTTCAGGAGAGGATTGGGCAAGCATCTGAAGCAAATTGCATTGGGCCAATTCGAAAAAACAGCAGAAGCCTTCTTCATGGACCAATTGAATGACATTTGGACAGCCCTCTAAGGCTTTGTGGTATTTGACCTCGTCGTTCACTCTTTGCTTCTTGGAAGTCGATGCTGCAACAAACTCCCCTGATCGGATGATCGCCAGTGAAACAGTATGATTGTTCCCTTCGCCTAAAGGTTTGATGGACAAGTAAAATTTAGGGTCAGCTGTCAGTCCTGCAGAAATTGGAATAACCTGCCGAGCTTCCGCTTTTTCTTTGAAAACCTGTTGCGCTGTCTGTTTGAGGTCATTTGCCAGGGCACGATCCTGGTTGACCAAGGCCTTTTTATAGCTCGAAATGATCGTTCCTTCTGAAAACCCCTTGCCTGCCAAGGTTTTGTCGAGCTCTCGGACCAAGGGGTTGATAGGAACTCGGCTTTTTAAAGATTCCTTAAGCAGCGTTCCTTCTAATTCTAGACCAAGTGCTGCTTTAGGCTTATGATCGCAAGATAAATTAAATTTCACTGGATTTGCGGACATAAATTATCCATATAATTATATTGTCCGCATCATTTTATTTTGTTTTTTATTAATTTTCAATAAAGAAAAAGATCTTTATTTCCGCTATTTTATATCTAAATTTTTAAGTTTGTCCATCCTCGCCTCTCTCTCTTCTTCGAGACGCCATTCTTCTTCAGTCAGCAGATCGAGTTGCCCTGTTAACTTCTCCAGATCGGCCTCTATATCAGCATATTCACTATCGACCTCGACTTCACTTCGCTTTTGAAGTAAAAACCGAAGAGCATTCAGATCTTGTTCAAGAAAGCCTAATTGCTGTTCCAACTCGTTCATCTCTTGGTTAATTTGCTCCAAACGCCGCAGCGTACTCAAGTCAAACCCGTCTTCAGATTCTCCTTCTACCCCTCTTTCTAAACGCGACCGCTTCTCATTCAACACATTGAACAGCAGAACCATGTCGTCTATTTCATCCCTTTTGCTATTGATCTGGTTTTCTATTTCCTCTGGATTTTGGGCTAGTTTATTTTCAAGAACGGCTATTTTTTCTTCCAACTCAAATATCTCACGATTAATTTCAAGAAGGCGTTGCTCTACTCCCATCAACTGGACAATGGCATCCGGGGATGCCTTGATAGCTCGGAACAAATCCCGCGCCTCTGAGATTTCAATTCGATGCTCAGGATGGAACATCGCCATTTTCATCGCGATGAAATCAAATCCCGTTTGCGGGGTAAGGCCGCTAAATAAGTTACCATCCCATTTTTTTAACAGTTCAAGCATTCCTGTATTAAAAGCTCGAAAGTAATGAACTGTGTTTTGGACTTGTTCTACAGGCTTTCCTTCCTTAACGAGAGCCGTCTCTGCAAAACTTAACGCATCTCTATGAACTTGGCGCAAATCCGTTAAGGCATATGTATCGTACCGTTTTTTAAAGTCGCTGCTGAAATTGCGGTGGGGGTTTGACGACTTGGTTACAGTAGCGATCCTGCATAAAATCATCATGAATCCCCAAACGTTGTCTTGAACGCTGACCTGGCGGTCCGATGAAGAACCTAGCGCACATTGAGCGTGCCTTTCAGGAGAAAAATGAAGCAAGTTCCCCTTGCCGACAGGCTCTACTGCAACGCCGTCTTCATCCGCCCAGGAAACAAGCCCAAAATCGGCGATTTTAGGGATGTTTTTTTCGCCTACGATCAAGATATTTTCCGGCTTTAGGTCCAGATGGATCACTCCATGCTCAACTAGCTGCACGCCTCCCTCTAAAATCCCAAGCATGATGGAAAATGAGGGGAATGTTGTACCGCCAGAGGAAAGGAAATCTCTGAGATTGCATTTGGCAATTTCAAAATAACAATTCCCCTTTTCATAACCAAAGAGCTGAATAATGTTAGAGCATCCTCTTAAAAACTCAAGATATGGGACTTCTTTTGGCTTTTCAGACTCGAGAGCGACCGCTTTGCTTTGAGGGACGGAAGCTGCAACAAAAGATCCATTTCTCAATATTGCTGCAGAAACAGTGCTAAAATTCCCTTTTCCTAAAGGTTTAAGAGAGAGGAAAAGCTCCGAGTTTCCTGATTGGCTTAATAATTCTTTAGTCGGCGCTTTTAAAGCATCGCATAACCGCTCATCTTTGTTCCCTTTTGCCTCCCGGAAAGCTTTCTCAAGACAACCTTTTGGGAATCCGGCTCGGTCTACTAAAGATCTGTCTGATGCGCGAACCAGTGGATGAATAGCGATACGTCCTTTTAATTTTTCTCTTATCAGCTCCCCTTCTATTTCTTCAATTTCAGCGGATGGTGTTGGTTTAGGTTCTTCTCGCACAAACGATTCGATCAGCCCTAGTGACTGATATGCCGGTAATATTCCACTTGTTGATGCCATTTTTCCTCCTTAAAACTATCTTGTTTTTAGTAAAATTATAATCTTTGTTTGTTAATTTTTAATAAATTTACATTATTTTTTTTAAAATTGCAGCCATTTCATCTGTATTTAACTGGTTATTAGATATTTACATTCAGTAAAAACTCAAGTTTAAATCAAAAAACATGCTTCTGGCCACCGAAATATGTCGAAGGAAACGCCCTTAGAATTTCATGACCATTTTTAAATTAATAATAAAATGTTTAAAAATAAAAACCGCTTAAAACTGAAATCAATTATAAGTCATATTATTATCTCAAGAAATCCATTTTTTGTGGATGATTCCTCTGCACAGGACAAAATTTTGGATCATCAGAGACAGTCTCTAAGGGAGGATAGGGAACAAGTTGGGTTTATACCCCTTCCACTTCAATCGTACCCAAGAAAACCGATTCTTCAGGTTGTTTCGGTATAACTGTAGTCCACGATCAATTGTATTTCCCTTCTTGCCAAGGTGTCAACCTCCCTGGCATTTTTCACTCTTTTTGAACGATCTGAAGATAACGGATCCATGCTTTTATAAACTTTCCATTAAGATATTTTTTGTTTTTTGTAAATCTAACGATTTGCTACCTTGTTTTGGTATAGAGGCTGTCGCCAACGCATCTTTTGCCAAGCTTTTTGGATTATTTTGACAAAGAGCAAGTTCGCAGACAAATTCTCATTTGATGATAACCAACCAATGGAAAAGACCATGCATTTTTCATATAACAAATCTCTTCTCGCCCTTTTGTCCGGCCTTTTTTTAACGACAAATTATTTACCCGCCGAGGAATCGGATGACCTTGCAGAAAACCTCTCTTTAGAAGAAGAGCACATTTCTGTCCGCTCTCGCTATATGGCTCCTGAAAAGCGGGAAATCATGAATAGGCGCCGAGCTAGCGAAGCTGAAGAAGAATCTCAACAGGAAGAGCCTTCGCCTTTCTTTAGAAAAGCAAGCCTTGCAAGCATTTCCGATCAATCTCAGTTCCGGATTGCCTCACCTGTTTTAGAAAACCCCCGCTTCCAGCTCAGCAGCTATCCGGTCAACTGCCATTGGCTGACAAGTATCAGCGATACGGGCAGAACGATTGAAATGGAGGACGGTTCCCACTGGGAAATCCTAGGCGGCGACCAGTATGCTATGGCCTATTGGAGAAGGGGCGACAATCTCGTGATCACGCCTAACTATGATTGGTTCTCTCCAGGGGATTATTTTATTACAAATAAGACCAACCATTCTTATGTCCGTGCAAACCTTTATGTTGGTCCGCTGGCGTTTGGACAGTATTCCCATTGGATCGTAGCGATCGACCACATCTCTGGACACGTCACTTTAGAAAACGGGGTCACCTGGTGCGTTTATGGAAAAGACAATTACATTTTTAGAGATTGGGAGGTCAATGACCACATTATCCTCGGACTCTACGACAATTGGTTCCATTCCTTTGATCACATTTTGATCAATGCCAACATGGACACTCACGTTCGAGCAAAACAATATTAATCGAAAACTAAAACCCGGTAGGAAAAAAGCGAGGGCTTCCGTTCTCTTTGAGATCATAGCAGACCCGGCC
>CAZEYJ010000291.1:0-3025 GCA_964516795.1 uncultured bacterium | reverse complement strand
GACCCATATCGGCATTAAAACCGGAGAGTCATTGACTCTAAGGACTTTGCTTTATGGGCTGATGCTGGCATCCGGGAACGACGCCGCTAACGTGATTGCTCAACATGTGTCAGGATCTGTAGGGCAATTTATGAATGAACTGAATGCTTTTGTCCGGGAAAAAGGGTGTAAAAACACTATTCTCCATACTCCTCATGGGCTTCCGCATCCTGAGCATGTCACAACAGCAGAAGACATGGCGAAACTAACACGTTACGCCATGCAAATCCCCTTTTTTCGACAGGTTGTTAAAACCGTCAAATATACAAGGCCTCAAACGAGTAAGCAGCCAGAATCAGAATTCCATCAACACAACGCCCTTGTCAAGCCGGGGAAGTTTTATTACCCCAAGGCAACAGGGGTGAAAACAGGATATACAACAGCAGGCGGGTATACTTTAGTGGCCTCAGCTGAAGATGGGGAGAGAAAGCTAATCGCTGTTCTTCTCGGATATGAGCAGTTGCAAGAGCGGTATAAAGATGCCATCGCCCTTTTTGAGGCAGCTTTCAATGAACCTAAAGTCTCTAGGACATTGTTTTCTAAGGAGTTTGATACTTTCTCCTGTTCAGTTAAAGGAGGGGCCAGGCTATTGCAGGCAGCTCTCCCAAATGATGTTGTTTTGTCTTATTATGCTTCTGAAGAGCCTCGGTTTCAAGTAGCTGTTGAATGGGACATGTTGACCCTTCCTATTCTGCCAGGGGTTTCAGTAGGGAAGATTCGCGTTCTGTCTGATTCGGGAAAGGCATTGGTTTGCATGCCGTTATTTTCCACCCTATTGGTCGAGCCGACATTTGGGCATCAAGTGGAAGTCATGTGGCTGAAGGCTAAGGAAAAAGTAGGAAAAAATATGGGGCTGTGGATGGCATTGCTGGGAATAGGGATTATTGCTCTGACGTTTTATCGTTTTTGTCATTTGAAGAGAGCAGCTTAAACAATAGGAGGAATTGTTCAAGGGAAAGCTCTTCAGGCCTAGCTTGAGGAGAAATGGACAGATCGCGGAGCGCTTGTTCGACCACACTCGACGGATAGAGGGGTTTAAGGGAGGTTTTCAGCATTTTTCTGCGTTTTTGAAAAGCGCAGCGGGTTATTGCGAAAAAATCTTCTTCCGGGCCGGGTAATGGTGGAGGCTTTAATTGACAGTGGACAACTGCTGATTGAACCTTAGGGCGAGGATAAAAGCACGTCGGTTCAACGGTAAAACAGTAGGTGGGCTTGCTATAGAATGAAGAAAATAGCGAGAAACTGCTGTAGTCGGCAGAGCCGGGAGATGCCGTCATGCGTTTAGCAAACTCCTTCTGAACCATGATCGTCACCGATTCGATGAGTTGGTGCATCGGCAGGAGCTTTGTTAAGATCGGCGTAGTGATATGATAAGGGAGGTTGGCAACAACCTTTGATCTGCCCTCTCTTTTTCTTAGATGTTCTTCTAAAGGGAACTCGAGAAAATCTCCTTGAACGACAGTCAGTTGGCCTTCTTTTGTTTCCAGCCGCTTTAAGGCGTTGGCAAAATGAGGGTCGATCTCGATTGCCGTGACATAAGCTCCGGCCTGAAGAAGGCATTCGGTCAAAGCGCCGGGCCCAGGGCCGACTTCGATGACATGATCATTAGGTTGGATAGCCGCTGCCAGAATAATTTTTTTTAAAATATTCCCATCAACTAGAAAGTTTTGAGAAAGCCCTTTTTTAGCATCGAGCCCAAGTTCATTTAAAAACTGGCGGAGCTCGGATGAGCGGTAGAGGTTCATCGGAGGGCAAACGGTTGGAAGTCTGACGGAAGCGATTCCATCATGTGTTTTTCATCATATCCCAAACGTTCTCTTAACTTGGCAATGTATTGCTTGTTTTCTTTGCTGGCAGCATCTTGCAGCAGCTCATCTTTCAACTGATCTGCAAGCTTAGTAAAAGCCGGAACTTCTTTTTTAAAGTGGTTTTTTAGATAGAAGATCCGATAGACGGTTGATTGGTCCGCGCGGCTTAACTGAGCGACAGGTTTGCTGAAAGTCCCGGGTTTTAGGGTCTTAAGGACATCTTTATGTGTTTGCGAAAGTCCTTTTTCGTCGACTTTGAGTTCGGGCGATAAGTTAAGCGTCACCGGTGCTTCTTCTGAGGTTTCAACTTGAATTTGTTCAGAAACGGCAGCAAGGTCAGCTTGGCCCGAAAGCAGAAGCTCAGCAGCTTTTTTGGCTAGAGCTTCGCCGATGCTTGCATTTGTAGATCTTACAGAGAGAACTTGGTATTCCCATTCATCTAAAGTCGGATGATTAGCGCAATATTCCTTGTAGGCGGCCTTGATATCTTGAGGATTCACACGGTTCAGAGCTTTGGAATTGACCCGATACCACATGATTCTTTGAACGACCATTTCCGCAAAGATCATTTTTCGCGCTTCTTCATAAGTCATATTAATTTTATCGAGAGTTTGCATGATATTAGGGCCGAACCGCTCCAACATCTCTTCCCGGACTTCTGCATCTGAAACTTTGAGTTCCAGATGTTCAGCGTCTGCCTGCATGAGCTCTTGGTCGATTATTTGCTCCAGAGTATCGCGCCATTGCGTGGAGTAGAATTGAAAGCGGGCAACCTTCGACTGAGCATACTGAGGATAATAGCGTTGGAGCACTAGATCCATTTTTTTCATGACATCGATCACAGAAATTGTTTTACCATTCACCTTTGCCAGAATGCGGTTATAGACAATCAGCTCCTGAGATTCTTCTTGGGTGAGCAAATCGGCAGAAGGCGTCTGAGCGTGAATGGAAAGAACTGCGCAGGTAGAACAAACAAAACAGAGTAAGGAAGCCAATTTCATAAATAGCCAAGGAAGTAGGGTTCAGCAAACACAAAAGACAAGTTTAACAGATCTCAAGATTAATCGGAACATTTACACTCGAAACACCCGGTAACTGAGCGCTAAATCAATTCTTAGAAAGTTAGAACAGGGCCGCCACTTCACAAGTCGGGGACAAAGCACTGCGTGTCCTTGTCC
>CAZEYJ010000290.1:0-19011 GCA_964516795.1 uncultured bacterium | reverse complement strand
TTGGCTGCTCGTGCGTTCGGTATCCCCCGCTGGACTTCGTCTCCGAGCGGGGCCCCGCTCCTCACGTCACTCGCAGGGCCATTTTTTTCCCAGAGTCTTATCTATACAAGACATTGCTTATAAGCTAATTTTAATAATATTTCTGCGTGATTTCATTTACTACAACATATTGAGGAAGAAATTGCAGATGCTGCTTCTTTTTGACAACTGCAACATAATCCATCAATCTCTCAGTTAAAGCTCTCAACAAAGATAAGCATTAGGGAATGTTAATTCCAAGCTGAATTATAAAGAGTGTTTTATATGATAAGACTCTGGGAAAAAATGGCCCTGCGAGTGACGTGAGGAGCGGGGCCCCGCTCGGAGACGAAGTCCGGCGGGGGATACCGAACGCACGAGCAGCCGATGGCCTCAGAACGCACAGGAAAATCGCAGCGCAAGAGAGCCCGTAAGGGCGTGGAGGGGCAGTACTGTGTACGCCCCTCCGATGAGCACGCGATTTTACAAAGCGAAATGAGGCTCAATGAGGGGTCGCAGGGGCTGCGAAGACACGAGAAGGTCCGGTGGACCTTCGCAGTGCAAAGCAGGTGAAGTGCCCTTGGACACGAACCGGCCCGAAGGGTGGCGAAGCGCATGTCACCCGATATGTCTCTAGTGGCCACCTTTCCTAAAAAAATGATCCAAATGTATTTCTTTTGAGTTCTTCAATCTGAATTTTTCAGTAGGTTTTGCGCCATTTGAGGGAGAACTTCCCTTCTTCTTCTTCTTGGGTCTCGGCTTGGAAGATGAACCCTTTTTTCAGCTCCACTTCGACGATCACTTGGCTGCTTGTCGCGCTTTGCGAGAGAGTGATCAGCACTCCTTTGGTCAGGTATTTGCCGATCTGGACGGCGATCTGGTCTGAAGAGGAGACGATGGTGAGCCTGTCGACGCCGATGCTTTTGCGGATCGCTTCCAAGACGTCGGGTCCTGCGCCTCCGGAGAGGGACATCAAGGTGCTGGCTAATTGCAGGGCTTCGGGATGGGAGATGTCGGCGATGTCCTTATTGAAGAGGATGCGGGCGAGGATCGAGCTGGTCGGCATGTGAGGGTTGGAGCGGAAGGTCAGTTGGGGCGAGGTCAGCGGTCCGCGCAGGTAGGCGATCACTTCGACGTCGGAGAGGCTCAGCTCTCCGCTCAAATTGAGATAGGCGCTTGGGCTAGGCTTGTCATTAAAAATGATCTCTCCTTCGGTGAGCTTGAAAACTTTTCCGGAGAAGAGGTATTCGCCGCTGAGCATGGAAAGAGCGCCGTTGCCCGCAATGCTGGTATTGGTTCCGGTAAGCCGGACAGAGCCTTCCCACTCGGAGGAAAGCCCTTTGCCTTCGACGTGGATATCCTTGTCTGCAGTCAGTTCGAGGTCGATGTGGAAGGGGAAGGTCGAAGGAGCGGTAACGGAATCGGCATCAAGGTAGGAAGGGCGGTTGATATAAGTGACGGGAAGCTGGGGAAGATCGTAGGGAAGGTGGTCGGGAATGTGGAAAGTGGCGTAAGAAACGGTTAGGTTGCCCTCAGCTAGAGCGGAGCGGAAGTCACCTGTAATATAGAGGGAACCGCTCAGATAGCTGTCGATCGTGTCAAAGCGGAGCAGATGGAGGTCTTCCAGTTCGCTGGTAACAAAGTAAGGGAAGTGTTCTTCAGGAATGAGATCAAGGGTCCCTTCCGCCGTCAGCTCCCCTTTTTCTTCATCGCGCGCTATCAGCGAGGTCAGGTGGACTTTTCTGTTATGCGCTTCAATATCGGCATAGATCTCGTGGAGGACGGTCCCTGTGTAGTAGTTTTCATAAGAGCCGTTCTGCCATTGCATTTCTCCTTGGAGGGAGGGGTTGGCATAAGTTTGCGAAAGCAGCAAGCGGCAGGAGAGAAGGCCTGTGATGTGGTGGGTCCCGATGTTGATGAAGTCGAAAATGTCTTGGATCTTCCCTTCGGCGACAAGCTCTGCGCTCAAAGGGCTGTCGCGCTCGATGCCGATCCGGAAGGGATAGGTCGTATATTCGATGGGAAGCGAAGCGGACAGGTCGAGGAACTGCTCTCCTATTGCATGCAGATCGGTATGGATTTGAAGGAGGTGGCGATCGAGATGGGCTTGGAGCGAACCTTTGGTCCTCCACGGTATTTTCTTTCCATAATGTAGAAAATTGGCCTGCTCTAAAGCGAGGTTGCATGCGCCAGAGATCTTTTCTTCTCCCGCTTCAAAAAAAATGCGGCCCGTTACGGATCCTTCAAGAGAGAATTTGGGTTTGAAGATCGATAAGATCTGTAAGGGAAAATGGTTGAGCTCGAGATCAGCGAGAGATTGCCCAGGGGAAAAGGAGGCTGATCCAGATAGGAGGCCGTCTCCGATGCTCCATTCAGAGCGGGAGAAGGTCAGATGGGAAGGCCCCCATTCGATCTCAAAGGGAGATTCCATAAAGAGCTGTTGAGCTGCAATTTCTCCTTCGGCCTGATCGAGGCGGAGGAAGAAGGTCTTATCTTCCTGCTTCCACTCGCCGGCGGCTTGAAAATCGCAGGATTCGAAATCGGGTGCGGCCAAATTGAGGGAAAAGGGCCAGGAATCTCCGCTGGATTGGGAGTTGAAGGCAATCTGGTTAAAATAAGCTTGAGGCGTGAAGACTTGTTCTGCGAGCAGGTTGATCTGTCCTCGGGGGATGCAGTAGAGGTCGGCGATGTCGGCAGAGAGGGAGAGGTGGTCGATCAGGTAGTCGTCATAATGCAGGTTTTTGGAGAGGAGATAGAGATGCAGGTTTTGAGAAGGGATTTTTTCATCTTCTAAAGAAAAGGAGATCTCGACACCGAGGCTTCCGTCGATATGCCGCGCAGACAGAAGAGGGGAGAATTGGCTCAAACGACCGATATTGGCGTAAAGGGAGCCTTCGAGGAGATGATCGGGAAGATCGATCTTGAGATTGCCTGTGACCGACGTCTCTTGAGCTTTCAGGTCCAGATCGGAGAAATTCAGGAACTCGTTGGGCTCCCATGCAAACAGGGCGCAGCATTCTACGGGGACTTGTCCGGCTTGAGAGGTGAATTGCAATTCTCCTTGCCATGTTGAGCTCGTCTTTTCGGCAGTAAGCAGGGCGCGGAGCGTTTCGACGCTGTAATGATCGAGTTGGGCGTGTTCGGAGGACAAGGCTGTTTTGATCTTTCCTTGATGATACCATCCTTTGCCCATCAGGTTGCCTGAGAGGTCGAGGTCGAGCCACGGGGCTAAGAGAGAAAGGTCGGGCAGCGAATAGGTGACAACTGCTTGGCTTTGTTTGATATCTGAAACGAGTTTTCCTTTGGCGCGTAAACAGATCAGGTTAGAATAGAGCTGCAGCGTTTCAACAAGGCAGGAATGATCGGCCGAGAAGTTGAAATCGGAAGCAAAGAGCCAATCTCGGTTGAGCAGCTCCGGCATGTTTAGACTTTGTGTGTTTTTCAGTTTGGCCCGGATTTTTCCTTGTAATGGGCCGGTTGAAGAAGGGGTGCTCCAGATCAGGGATGTCCACGTAGCCCAGGGGCCGCTTAGATCGGCTTCGACGAGAGCTTCCGCCTGAAGCGGAAGGGGCACGGGAAGGGGCAGGCTTTCCAAAGCGCCGATATGGGCCTTGAGCTCAGCGCTGATCTGTTGGCGGGCTTTACTTCCTTCAAACGAGAGCTCGAGATCGGCCCGTTCCTGATTTTCTGAAGCGATTTTTCCAAAAAAGGAGAACTCGGAAAACTGTTTTTTCCAACGTCCTTTAGCCTCTAATGAAAAGCCAAGTGTTTTGTCTGTTGTGAGGTTGCGGGTCAGGACATGGGAGATCTCTAGATGATGGATGGAAAAATGGATGAGGGGAGAGAATGGCTGGACCTTTGACTGGAGGAGGGATTGCATCTCCTCCCAGTTCCATTCTTGGGAGGAACCTGTCGACTGGAAAAAGGAATATGACGCTGTCTCAATATGGCAATAATCGATGGCAAGATGTTTGCGCAAAAGAGGGAAGAAAGCGCTCCTCAAGCTCACTTTTTCCAGATGAAGAGTGGAGCCCGAGGCAAAACGGAGCGTCGCTTGATCGATTTTCCAAGAAAAGGGGAGCTGTCCGTCGAGTCCTTCAATCGATGCCTCAATCCCTTGTTTGCGCAGTTCATCGACGATCAGTTCAGAGAGGTAGCGCTTGGTCCATTGCGTCTGCATCACCGTCAGCAGGATGCAGAAGAGCAAGAGGAGGAGGATTGTGCTTATCAGAAAAAGGTGGATACAAAATCGGATCAATTTTCTCATCACCACGGCTCAAGTTAAAACGTTTGACCAATGCTCACTAATACTTTGTATACTGGATCGATTCCTTTTCGGCGATCTAAAGGAAAGGCCAGATCGAATCGAAAGGGTCCCATGAAAGAGAAATAGCGGAGGCCGACTCCTGCCGATTTATACCATTTGCCATGCCATGTCGGTAAAATTGTCTCGTAGACCCTGCCCAGGTCTAAAAAAGGGACGACCCCGATCGTCTTCGACAGGCGCAGACGCGTTTCAAGGGTGAAATAGACTGCCGATCTTCCGCCGATCGGCTTTTTTCCTTTCAAGGGGCTGACGGTCCGGTAACGATAGCCCCGCAGGTCCTGTTCCGATCCTCCCAGGTAGCGCTTAGAGACGGGAACGGCGGAAAGGTCTTCGCTGAGGATCGATCCGAAAGTCAGCTGCTGGGCCAAGAGGACCGAGGCGCTCTCATTCAAAGGGTGGTAGGAGCTTTCAGAAAAGGTGTTGTTAAGGTAGATGTTTTGCGTATCGGCGACATTAATAGCCGGCGTTGTCGTGTATTCCAGCGTCATCCCTTTGGTCGGGTTGAGAAGATGGTTTGCCGTGCTATATCGGACGTAGAGGGGAAGTTCTGCGAGCCAGTAGTTCCCATTGTGGACGCTGGCGGTAACGTAGAGCCGCTCTCCTTGCAGTCCCCAGGAGAAACGGAGTCTTTTCCCGATTTTCCGATCGAGCCGGTTCATGATGCTGTAAGATCGCATCGAATAAGCGTATAAAGCTTCGTGCATGGCCTGGGCTTGCCAGATGTAGTCTTGGCCGATCCTTAGAAAATCGGGGTGGGAATAGATGCCGATCCCTGTATGGCTGATCCGCGTGATGTCTCCCTGGAAGCTTAAACGGCGTCCCATCCCGCCGACATTTCGATTTTCCCAGCCGAAGGTGATACCAGGGCCGAACACCGTTTGATAGCTTACGCCGAGGTTGACACTTTTGTGTTTGCTTTCGCTCACCTCGATCTTCATGGGGATCTCTCCGTCTGCCGTCAGCGCTTCTTCATGCGTGATTAGGACAGAGCTGAAAAGGCCCGAATCGAGCAGTGTGGTCTGTGTCTCTTCGACAAGGGAGCTGTCGTAGGCCTCCCCCTGGCGCCACTCTGTTTTTTGTTCGATATACCGGGGCTTGACTTCGCTCAATCCCACGCAGGTCGATTTGCCGAAAGAGGCCATTTGCCCCGTCTTTATGGAAAGATCGACGTAGACCCCTTTCGTCTTTCCATCGACGATCACTTCCCGATTTTCTATTTCGGCAAGAGGGAAGCCGCACCCTGAGAGCGTTTGGAGCAGTTTCAACTCTGCATTGAGGATCGTTTCTGTCAAAGCTGGCTTGCCGAGCTTGATCCCGATCTCTTCTAGAGAAACGGGGCAGCAGCCTTCCGGCTCTTCAGAAGAGCTGCAGTAGAGATGGATCTGGTATTCTTCTAAGCGGTAAAGGGGCCCAGGGTCGATTGCCACAAGGACATGGATCTGGTTTAAGACATCTTCTACTCTAATATGGACTGTTGCTTCGTAATAGCCATGTGCATGGAGGACTTTGATCAGTTCGGGAATGTCTGATTCTGCCCTGTACCTCAAGGCATTCATAGAGGCCGGAGGTCTTTTCTTCAACGATGTCAGCTGAGAAATCGATTTGATCGCCTTGAGCGCTTGATCATCGCTCAGCCCCTCAAATTCGACGGAATAGCTTACTCCGGCTGCATGAGCTGTCAGCGATGCGCCGCAAAAAAACAGAAAGAGGAAAAAAAATTTCAGCGAGTTAAGCATGTTGAGAAAAAAAATATTCCACCATTTTCCTCTATGGAAAAGAGAAAGTCAATCACCGAATGAAAAAATTTTGTGAATTTTTTGTTGGAAATAATTATTTATTTTTCTTACCATCCGAATTAGAGAATACCAAACTATAGGGGTAGGGTATGAATAAGTTTGCACTATTAACTGCGCCATTCTTGTGCTTGGGAGCTGCAGCTCTCTTTGCAGATGCTTATAATGAGCATTCAATGGCGGAGAACGCTTTCGCACAACAATCTTCTGGATTGCTTGCTGCGAATGACCAAAATGGCCAAGGTGGTCAAGCTGGTCAAAATGATAAATATGGTCAATTTGGCAGCACCGGCGATATGAAATATGGCCAAATTACACCAGAAGCTGAGCCAAAGGTAACCCACTGGGCTGATCCTTATCTTACAGCTGAGTTCATTTACTGGAAAGCTGTAGAGGAGAATCTTCACTGGGCTTACAACGGTGTTAACCCAGGTGTAACCGGAGAGCCAGATAAAGGGGCTTTCAAAAATCCTGATTTCGATTTCGAGCCTGGCTTCAAGCTCGGTTTCGGCCTCCGTTTCAAACATGATGGCTGGGACCTGTATGCTAATTGGACATGGTTAAGCGAGTTCGAAGGCGACACTCATGCTGAAACTGATGAAGATTCGTCAGTTTATACGCTGTATAGCACAATCAGCGTTTTGAGTGCTGCTTCGAAAGTTAACCAGTCAACACAATTTGCTTTTAGCAGAGGCCATGCTGAGTGGGAAATGAATTTCAACGCGTTAGATATCGAGTTGGGACGTAATTTCTACATCAGCCCATACCTGACTTTAAGACCACACTTTGGCTTGAAGTTCGGATGGATCGATCAAGATTATAATGGGGTAGTTAAAGACGCTAACATCATCGGCGGAGCAGGATCTCGCGGCCATTTCGAAATGGACCAAGACTTCTTCGGCGTTGGTATCAGAACAGGTCTAGATACTGTATGGTACTTTGCTAAGCATTGGGGCATCTACGGAGACTTCGCATTCTCTGCTCTTTGGAGTGATTTCCACTCAAAACGAGAAGATGAGTTTGCAACTCCATTGCTTCCAAAATTTGAGATTGCCCACTACCACCGCACACTCCTGACATTGACAGAAGTGCTCGAGTTGGGCCTTGGTTTCCGCTACGACACCACATTCTTCGTTGGAGATTATTCTTTCTATCTCCAAGCTGGATGGGAAGAGCAAATTTGGTTCAACCAGAACCAATTCCTCGACAGCAGAGACACAAGATCTGGCAACCTCACTATGCACGGTCTTAGCGTTAAAGCTGGACTCATGTTCTAATCGCTGTTAACTTTGGTTAATAGTGAAGACGAAACCCTCTCCGCAAGGAGGGGGTTTTTTTTATTTCCACTTTAATTCAAAAGCTGGCTATAAACTTAATTTTTCTCAATTTTTCGCTGTTTGCGAAAACTGAAAAGTTGAGATATCATTATACCGAAATAACCTGAAGAATCGGAAATTCGGCAAGGAAGCTCTTCAACATGTAGATCTGATCCGAAGGGACAGTGTTCATAGACACGGCCCGAGGATCAGATCTACATGTTGAAGAAAAGCCGACGAAGCCGAAAACCGATTCTTCAGGTTGTTTCGGTATAGCTATTGCATTCTCTAAATACAAATTCTAGGAGATAGACCATGACCACGACACGACCCCAATCAGATGCCCTTTATGCAGCCTCTTGCGAACGGATGCCGGGCGGAGTGAACTCTCCTGTACGCGCTTTTAAAGGGCTCGATATGCTTCCGATGATGGTCGAGAGGGGGAAGGGGGATACGATTTGGGACGTCGATGGGAATGCCTATATCGATTATTGCCTGAGCTGGGGGCCTTTGATCCTTGGCCATGCCCATGACGCCGTTGTCAAGCGGGCGTGCGAGCAGATGGAGAGGGGATCCTCCTTTGGGATTGCAACTCCTTATGAATTCCTCCTTGCCGATAAGGTGTATGCCCATTTGCCCAGCATGCAGAAACTCCGCTTCGTCTCCTCCGGGACAGAAGCGACCATGAGCGCGATCCGCCTTGCCAGAGGCTATACGGGACGCAATATCTTGGTCAAGTTCAGCGGCCACTATCACGGTCATTCTGATTGCTTGCTGATCCAGGCCGGCTCAGGGGTGACCCATTTGCCGCGGGCCACTTCGAAGGGGATCCCCGATTCGGTCATCCAACATACGGTTTGTTTGCCTTTTAATGATATTGAAACGTGCAAGAGCTATCTCCGCAGCCATCCTGACATCGCGGCTGTGATTCTGGAACCGATCGCCGGTAATATGGGGGTTGTTCCGGCAGACCCCGAATTCATTGCGATGCTCCGCGAGGAGACGGCAGCCTGCGGCGCGCTCCTTATTTTTGATGAGGTGATCACAGGTTTCCGCGTGGGACTGAACGGCGCCCAAGGGCTTTATGGAGTAGAACCCGATCTCACCTGCCTTGGGAAGGTCGTAGGAGGAGGTTATCCTGTCGCTGCATTCGGTGGAAGGAAGGAGATCATGGACTTGATCGCCCCTCTCGGCGGCGTCTATCAAGGGGGGACCCTTTCAGGCAATCCTGTGGCGATGTGCGCCGGCCTTGAGACTTTGTCCCAGCTTGAGCAAGAGGGGTTTTATGAAGAGCTGGAGAGGAAAACGCGCTTGTTGACAGATCCGATCGAGCATTATATTGAACAGCACAACATAAACGCTGTGTTAAACAGGGCGGGCTCGATGTTCACCCTCTTTTTCGGCGTATCCCAGGTGGGATCCAAGGAGGACTTAGGTCCGCTCGATGAGGAGCAGTTCAAAGCCCTTTTTCATTGCCTTTTCGAAAAAGGAGTCTACATTCCTCCTTCTGCTTATGAGGCATGGTTTGTTTCGAGCGCCCACACGGAAGAGCATTTGCTCTACACCCGGGACCTGATCCTCGACTTCCTCAAGAGAAAATAATTTTGGGTGAATTTCCAGGCCTCTGAGAATTAAGCTATACCGAACGCGGCCAAATTCCAAGTTTCAGGCCGCATTCGCTATAACTTTAAAAAAGTGATTTAATTCTTAATCGCCTTAGTTGGGGGTGAAGTGGATGTGCTTGATGCACTCCTCGCACTCTTGCAGCTCTTTGAGCTCAGCGTCGAGTTCGGGGAAGTATTGGAGGCGGTAGCAGCTAAGAACTTCCGTTAGACTTTTATGTGATTCAGACAGGATGTCGACCGCTTCGTCGATCCGATCGGGATCAAGGCCTCTTTGCTTTGCCAGATGTCTGACGAAGGCATGGAGGTCTGAGATTTTTTGTTTGATCTTGTCTTCTTTTCTCATTTTTAGGTTGGCATTGATCTCTTTCCATACGATTTTGATCTTGGGGATCGAGTCGATCACTTTGGCGGCCGGTGCGGCGGCAGGTTGGAAAAAATGGGAGGAGATCTCTTTGATTTTGGCGGGATCTAAATGTTCAGGAACTTCTGTGCTTAAGATGATCTCTTTATTGTCTTGGTCCTTTCCAATCACCTTTTTTCCCCGGATTTCGAAGACGACCCGGTCGAGCCGCGGGCTTTCTAGTTCTTTTTCTTGCAATTTGCCGGCAGCGAACTCTTTGCTTAAACACCCCATGATCCGTCCGATGTTTTCAGCGCTTCCTTTGAGATGCAATGTGGAAGCGACACATTCGCTCGTCGGCGTTGTGAATTTAGCTTGGACTGTATAGCACTCTTTTTCAGCGTCGGGCTGAATCGAGATAATTTCACAGTTCTTATGAATTGAAATAGGAAATTTATTCGTTTCCATGAATTCACAACCCTATTTTAACGGATTTTTTATTCTCTAAATTCCATAGTAAATCAAAATAATTTTAAAATAAACAATTTTGTTGGAATTGTAAGTTGTTGTTTTCGAGTGGCTTGAATTAGTTTCGCTTGGACAATTAAGAGGGAGTGTGGTATCAACGGCGTATGATCAATATATTTTTGCGTCTAATTTTTCCTGTTTTCCTTCTTGTTTTCTGCGGAGTGTTTGCAGAGGATCCCGCTTTTGAGAGGCCTTTTCAAGAGACTGCTCCGCAGGTAAGCGGATTAGCGGTGGATTCTTCATCTTTGGACAAGAAGCTAGAAAAAGCGATCCTTGTCGTACCCGATATGCAGAACCTTGTCGGCTATCTTCACATCGGGAAGGATAGGCCAATTGATGGATCGACTTACCTCTATGTAAAATTTGCCCTCGAGCATTATAAAAAACTTGGCGTCAGTTTTATTTTGCTCGATCTTGACACGCCGGGAGGAGAAGTCTTTTCATCGATGAAGATCGCCGACCTTCTTCATCAGATCGATGTCCAGGACCATATTCCCGTCGTCGCTTTTATTGACAATTGGGCGATCTCCGCAGGGGCGATGCTCGTTTACTCTTCCCGCTTTATCGGGATCACCAAAACAGCCAGTATGGGCGCTGCCGAGCCGATTATGATGGGATCGGATGGAAAAGCGGAGACGGCATCGGAAAAAGTGAACTCTGCGCTTAGGGCCGAGATGATCAACCTCGCCCGTTTTTACGGCCGCGATCCTTTGATCGCCGAAGCCATGGTCGATAAGGATATGATCTTGGTGCGGCGCGACGGAAAAATCATCCGCCTTGAAAAAGAAGAGGAGGTCCGCACGCAGGGACAAAATCCCGACCAAGTGATCTCCCGCAAAGGAAAATTGCTGACGCTGAACGCTCAAGAATTGATCGACTACGGGATTGCCGATTTCCTTGTCGAGCCCCATCCATTGACGCCGGTCACGCAGCAAGAGTGGGCGGCAGGGGAGTGGCCCGCTTCCAAAAACCTCCTTTTCCAAGAGTCTTTTTTTGCTCAGATCCCCCAAGCTACGATCGTGAGCTATTCAAATTGGAAGGTGGCCTTTTTTAGTTTTCTCAGCCATCCTCTCATTTCTTCTTTGCTGTTCATGGGACTGATCGTCGGTGTCTATATGGAAATGAGCCACCCCGGTTTTGGCTTTCCCGGCATCTTGGCAGTCGTATGCCTTGGGCTTGTCCTCCTTTCCAGTTTTGCGGTCGAAACGGCCAACTCGCTGGAGCTGATCTTCCTTGCCACAGGGCTCCTCCTTCTCCTCGTCGAGATCTTCATCCTTCCCGGCTTCGGAATAGCCGGAGTCCTCGGGATTTTGATCACCCTATTCGCCCTTTTTGCTTTGACTGTTCCTACGATGGGTTCCCTTGAGTTTAGCTGGGATTGGGAGAAGATGAACATCGCCACGCTCGCATTTTTCGAGCGGCTCGGGTACTTCATCGGAACACTGCTGTTATCGGTCCTGGTCATTATTTTGATCGCGCGCTATGTGACACCCACATTGCTCCGCAGAAGCCGCCTTGTCCTGGAAAAAGACCAGGAAGGGTATGTAGCATCGAGCTTTGAAGCCCAGATGATCGGTAAAACAGGAACTGTCATGACCGAACTGAAACCGGCAGGCCATATTTTAGTCGAAGGCCAGCCTTATCAAGCCCTCTCTGAAGCAGGATTTCTTTCTAAAGGAGATCCCATTGAAGTCATTGGTGGCCGGGGCGCTTATCTTATCGTTAGAAAACTTCTTAAGGAAACATCATGAACGTATTAGCAGACGCCGATGCATCGCTCGGCATTTACACCCTTTTTTTCGTCCTCGGCATCATTGCCATCATCCTCTTTACCATTGTTGCCCGTTTTATCGGCCTATGGTTCCAAGCGTTTGTCTCCGGAACGCCGATCTCCCTTTTTAACATTGTGGGGATGAGCATGCGGAAAATTCCACCGCGGATCATGGTCAACGCGCGGATCACTTCCTACAAAGCCGGCCTGAAGCTCATTACAGTTGCTGATTTAGAGACACACTATTTAGCCGGGGGCAATATCTCCAATACGATCCGGGCGATGATCGCCGCCGATAAGGCTAATATTCCTTTGACCTGGCGCCAAGCGACTGCGATCGATCTGGCAGGAAGAGATCTTCTGGACGCGGTTAAAACATCGGTCAATCCCAAAGTCATCGATTGTCCTGATGCTAAGCATGGCGAATACATTACTGCTGTTGCCAAAGATGGCGTCCAGCTCCGCTGCCGCGCGCGGGTGACTGTTCGGACCAATATTTTACAGCTCGTCGGAGGTGCAACAGAAGAGACGATTATTGCCCGCGTCGGCGAAGGGATCGTTAACGCCATTGGCGCAGCGGAGACCCACACCGATGTGTTGGAATCGCCTCAGCGGATCTCCCGGCTCGTGCTCGAAAGAGGTCTTGATGCGCAAACGGCTTTTGAAATCCTTTCGATCGATATTGCCGACATCACGATTGGAGAGAACATTGGGGCCCGCCTTCGCGCCGACAAGGCGGAATCAGACAAGCGGATCGCCCAGGCCAAAGCGGAAGAGAGAAGGGCGATGGCTGTTGCGATGGAACAGGAAAACACAGCTAAAGTGCGCGATATGCAGGCCAAGGTTGTCGAAGCGGAAGCTCAAATCCCGATGGCAATTGCCGAGTCGTTCCGCTCCGGCAATTTAGGGGTGATGGACTTTTATCGGATGAAGAATATTCAGGCAGACACAGAGATGCGCAAAGCGATCTCCAAAGATGAGGACAACAGAGCGTGAGCCAGGTCAATTGGGAGCAGATCTCCCAGTACATTTTTCCTGTTTTGCTCGTTCTTTTTTATCTCTTCTCCGGAGGAAAGAAAAAAAAACCGCAGAATAGGACCCCGGCTCCCGAGCGCAGAAGGGAAGAGCGCGAGGAGGCTTTCTTGCCTCCTCTTCCTCCGAGAGAACAGCAGGTTGAGCAGCCTTTCGGTTTTCAAGAAACGCCGAAATCCCTCCCTCCCGTCCAGCGGAAGCTTTCCCATCTCGAATCGGCAATCACCGACCGCCGCCTTAAAGGTCAAATCGAAGGTCGCCATTATGTTTCGGCTATTTCAAATCAGCGCGCAGAATCGCTTGTCAGCGCTGGGCTCATCGAGCACATCGATCTCGACGAAGCTTACGCCCAGAAGCCCCGGCATCAGGTCTGCCGCGGCCGGGCCATATTAAAACATTCTTCAAGTCTAAAAGAAGCTTTCATCCTGCAAGAGATTTTGAAAAAACCTGAATTCTAATGATGTCATAAACTTTCTATAATCAGTCGCTTAAGCTTGCTTAGGAGATTCTTTAAAAAACACCTCTTTACAAGAGGTTTCTATGGATTTTTCCTTTTCTTTCTGTTAAATTTTTTGCCTATACTGAAACAACTTGAAGGATCGGGAATTCGGCAAGAAGGCTCTTCAATCTGTTGATCTGATCCGAAGGGACAGTGTTCATAGAGATGGCCCGAGGACCAGATCAACATAGTGAAGAAAAGCTGACGCAGCGGAAAACTGATTCTTCCGGTTGTTTCGCTATAAAAACTGAAGTTTTTAAAACATAAGGTATTGGCATGGCTGCAGTAGCAAGGGGTTGCTCAAGTGCTTCATTAGGTCATTGTTTTGAATGGGCTAGCGGCGTTCTGCCCTGCGTTCAATCTGCCAACCAGGCTTTTCGCAGAGTTGTAGTTGAAAAGCTGAGAGAAAATGGAGAGGTCAGGGTCTACACGCAGACCGATACCGAAACGGGCAGGGTGAGGAGTTACACACAGGTCCCGTATCTCGAAGAGATCGCAACAGGAGACCTTTACCGCGATGAACCGCGCTCTGTGATCGCTACCAAATGCGCCCTGATTATGTGCGGAACGCCTCTGTTTGCCTTGACGATGGAGGTGTGGCATCTGGTTAAAATGAGCTTACTCGTCTCTTTCATTGCAATCAAAACGATCCAACACGTATTGCAGCGATTATGTGAAGGGGAATTCCGGGAAATCGGCTCGATCTGTTGGAGCGCGCTTGGTGAGACGGGCTCTGCTTTAGCTGAGGGGATTTGGGAAGTGGCGAGCACGCCCTTTTATGCAATAGGAGTGGAGTTTTCTGCTCTTTATGGGCTGATCGATCAGTACCGTGGGCGGAAATGGGTAGCGGCTATTGAGCATTCCTGGCAGAAAGGGGTCTCCTATAAGGAAGATCGGAGGAGAGATGGCGCAGCGGTCGCTCGAGATCCTAGCGAGGCCACTTGTTCTTCGCTTTTTCAGGATTTGAAACAAGGGCGGTTGTTCTATCTTGCCAATTGCTTTCAGGTCAGAGGCAATACTCATGATTCAAGGATCCGTATCGTCCGCTCAGAAGCCCTTTAGAAGCTGTCCTAAAACCCCAATTTGGAGCCAAATCCGCGCTTTTTTCGCAAATTGCCTACTCTCATTCGAGTATGTTAATTTGCGAAAAAACTTCTTTTACAAAAAAATCATCAAATTTGTTTTCCAAAGCGGGTTTTAGCACAGCTTTTTAGAAGCTGTTTACAAACTGGTCTTTTTGCACCGAAATAAGACTGAGCCATCACGTTATCTTGGTAAATTTTAAGAAAGGCCCAAGGATTTCCTTGGGCCTTTGTTTTTAAGCGCTGGCGCGGACGTATTCTCGGTCGGGGTGGTGGAAGAGGATGACCGTAACGACGGCGACAAGAGTAAATCCTGCGAGGAGCAGGAATGCGCCTTGATAGTTCTGCGTCAAGTCAAGAAGCCAGCCAGTCATAAGCGGGGCGATAATTCCGGCTAGGGAGAGGCAGCTCGATGTGATCCCTTGGGAGGATCCGGCGCGTTCTTTTGCCACGTCGATGTTGACGCTGAAGAAAGCGGGCTGCGGCATGAGGCCAAACCCTAAGCCTAAGCTTAAGAAGAAGATCGACAATCCTAGAGAGCTTGTGAAGCTGAGGATCACAAAGCAGACTGCAGCGATCAATTGGCTGCTCCAGATCAGGTGAGACCTTGCCAAGCGGCGGTTTCCCGTTTTTTGATAGAGCCAATCTGAAATAAATCCTCCAGCTTTGAGGAAAGCAGCTCCTACGAGCCAAGGAATAGTGAGGTACCAACCGACGCTTTTCAGGTTGAGGTTGTGCTGGGTCAAAAAGTAGCCGGGAAGCCAAAGGGTGGCAAAAAAGAGCATATAGCCGAAAGCAAAGTAGGCAATGTTGTTAGCAACTAGGGTTGGATGGGTGAAGATGAAGTGCCAGTCGATTTTCTCCTTTTGAGAGCTCGCCATTTTTTTACGGGAGTCGATAATCATCTCCCTTTCAGCCGCATTGGTAAACCGGGAGTTTTCCGGAAGGTCGCGGAAGAGCCAATACCAGAAGAACGCCCAGATGATCCCAAGACCGCTGATGATGGCGAACATCGCCCTCCAGCCCAGGTCGACCACGAGATAGGAGGTGATCGGGGCGCCGACGACGGCGGAGAGGGGGATTGCGACAAGGCCGAGAGAGAGTGCCCGCGCCCTTTCCGAGGCAGGGAGCCAGTCGCTGACTGTCCGTGTCATCGCCGGGAAGTGGGGCCCTTCAGTGACTCCTAGAAGGAAGCGGAGGCCGATAAACCCCCAAAAGCTTGTGGCCAATCCCAAAAATCCGACGCATAGAGACCAGGCGATGGCAGCCAATGCCCAGACGCGCCGGGAACCCCAGACGTCGACGAGCCATCCGCCGAAGGCAGTCAAAAGAACATAGCCGACTGCGAAGGCAGAGAGGATCATTCCGAATTGGGTATCGGTGAAGTTAAACTCTTTTTTAAGGGGTTCGATCACAAAAGAGATCGCAGAGCGGTCGATGAAGTTGACGAGTGTGATGAAGAAAACCAAGCTTGCGACAACCCAGCGGTAGTGTGAAGGGCGGATATTTTGCATAGGATCCTTGAGTAAAAAAGTTAAATAAAGTTTTTCCTATTTACGTTGTCTCATCGGATGCTGTTTCTGAAAGTTCTTCGATCATTCCAAGTCTTCTCACTTCGAGCTGAGATTCAGCGATGAGGAATTTTTGATGGCCCACCTCAACAAGGTAGAGCATCGATTTGGGGCTTAACGGTTTTCTTTCGATGATCTGGATGGAGCGATGCGACCCAAACCCGCGGAACCTTCCTTGGCCGATCTTTCTCAATGCCCAGACGGTAAGGAGGACGACGCTGACAAGGCCGATGACCGTAACGATCATTTTAACAAAGGCGCCTTCATAAGAAGGGGCCATGACTGGTTGAGGAACCGTTTCATTAGGAGATGGCTGCATGGACGCAGGTTGAGGAGGAGTTGGCTGGGTGGCTGAGGGCCCCTCTGCAGGAACGGTTTGTTCTTGTTTAACAGGCTCGTCTGCGGATGCCGGTTGGAAGGTGGCGCAGGTCAGCGCACCAAGAAGGAACAGAATGCCGATCTTTTTGTTTAAAGCCATTGTTGATCCAGGTTAAAGGAAATCGGCCTACAGTTTGTTCCCTTTTTCCTTTTTTTTCAACAGAGGATTTGATTTCAGAGCCTTTCCCGCTACGTGAAAAAAACGAAATTTTATCAGTAATTCTGTCAAAAAAATGAAAGCAATTTGTATAATTTAGGTAATTTAGATTTGAAACGGGCTTGGCTGATCTCTTTTCAGGGCTGCAAGGCTTGAATCGATGGTAGCTAAACCGTGCGTTGTTAGGAACCTGGTTTAATCCAAAAACTAGGACGAAAAATTTTATTAGGATAGGTTCAAAGGAGGTTTTTATGAGCGCTCTTAGAGAAGTTACTTCAAGTCCAGAATCCAAGATGCCTATTTCACCAATGGGAAATACCCGAGAAGCAAATTCTCGGTATACAGCATCAGCCGGTTCCAACGGCCGGTTCAGTGTATTGAAATGGATAGGGGACTACATCTTTGGTTCTCGCCGAGCGGAACACCCATCCTTGGTCAGAAGAAGTTTAAGAGAGCCCAGGAGCGTTCAATCGCTTCCAGGAAGGAGTGAATCTGAGGAGGGAGACAGAATTGAACAATTGGACGAGCATGTGCTCCGGTCTTGGATCAATCATGTGAACCAGCAGAAAAAGGCACAGAACCTCCTCAATGAAAGAGCCTCAGGGGCGCGTTTTAGCGAGGGGCCCTCTTCTTCCGATGATCTATCTTTCACATTGAGCCCTCGACGCCCTGGAGACTCCGACAGGTCGAGAGAGTTGGAGGCAACAGCATTGGCGCAGAAGAGGTCGCTTTCAAAGCTCGGCGTTGAGCTAGGTTCTTTTGATCTGACTCCGCGAAGCGCTTCGTTCCATGCTATGTTTGGGAGCCTCCGTTTTCCTGAAGAAGAAAAGCAAAAGGCTCTTCCCGCTATAGAAAAATTGATCTCGCTAAGAGGCGACATCATTGAGAACATAGGATCCATTATGCTTCTGGACCAACAGATCTATGATCTCAATCGACATCTGTCAGTAGCCAAGACGTTTGAGGAAGTTGAACGGATCACTTTAAAGGTCGCCAGCCTTAAGCGCGGGATCGATGGGCTTATGGTCAAGAGCAGGGAAAGCAATCGGCGGTACTTGTCTGTGCGCGACCAGATTGGGAGCCGCTTTAAGTCGGAATTTCAGCGCGCGATAGAATTGATCCCCCAAAAAGTGGCCGAGCAGACAAAAGGAGGATTATCTGATTTCATCCCCGGTTCCGGCAGCTTCCTGACTTTCTGCAGCCGCCACCATCCTATTGCTGCTACAGCCGAACCTTCCGATCTTGGTTTGCTGAGCTCGTCTGATTTCAGCGATTCTTTTGATTTGGCCCACCCCCATGAAGAGGACAAAAAGAATTTTTTTCAGCAGTGGAGCAGCGACCGGCTGCTTCAAGCTCTTAAGGAAATGAGGCATGCTTTTCATCGACTGGATGACAAAAGGGAGGAGTTTAGCAGGGACGTATGGCGGACAACGCTGGTTGTTCATGATGTCGATGGAAAAAGGTATTTGCTCAGTCAGAACATCAACGAGAGCTTGGCATTTTTTAAGATCAACGACACTCCCAACGATCAGCAGGCCTCGGGAGAAGATGAGAGTAGTTGCAGATTGAGCCTAGGGGATTCGAAGGAGGCTCATGAGGCGGACCCGCTGATCTCTGGCCCAGAGAAGGGGATTCCTAGGACAGCAGAGGATTTATCAAAAGAGCTCTCTTATGATTATGTTCAAGCGATCGACCATGCCTATCAACTGAACCCCAATGATGAGTTGCTTAAATTAAGAGATGTGAACGAGGCTGTTGAGAAGGAGCAAACGCTAGGCTTTGTCGATCGTTTGTTTGACCGGCGCGGCATTGGGCTTATAGAACGGTACCGGATCTATTCCGATTTTTATCAAAGCCTTTTTGTTAAATGCATTCGCCCCGACCTTGTCGCCAGCGAGCATTTGGACCGTGCTAAAGATCTCTTTTTACCGCTAAAGGAGCGGCATGAGGAGTATCTTCGAGCTTATGCAAAAGCGGCCATTGCGATTGGAGAGCCTCCTTCAGAGGATTGGGACCAAGCGTTTCAAGACTATTATTTTCAGAATGAATCGACAATTAATGAGATGAACAAGTCGAAGATCTTGATCCTCGATCTTCAGTCTCGGCGCCTTCATGGCCATTTCCTTTTTTCTTACCTGGATCCGGCAAATCAAGAGAAGAAAAACGTACATCATTATCATATTTGTTACGATTATGTCCGATGTGAAACAAGTGTTTTGGAAGAACCGGTTAAAAACTTCCCCCATCCGGAAGAGGTTCACAAGCTAGATCGGTTCCCTTTTAATCTTTAAAACACCCCGCCTTTAGGCCTCCCGCCTTTGACGGGAGGCTGCTTTTTATTCGGTTTTCTTGGTTACGATTGAAATGGAAAGGGCTCGAACAGTTTTCTTGAATTATATTTAAATCTGCTCAATACTATCCGTTATGGATAGGTTGATTGCGATTTCTGATGCAGCTAAATTATTAGGAGTGTCAATCACGACACTTCGACGATGGGAAGCAGAAGGTAAATTAATTCCCAGCCGTACAGCAGCCGGTCATCGGCGTTATGACTTATCAAAAATCAAACCAGAA